>CAZFAJ010000120.1:0-6651 GCA_964517005.1 uncultured Balneolaceae bacterium
ACCAATTTCAGCAGGGCTTTCTACGACGGTAACGCCTGCTTCTTTAAGTGCATCTTTCTTGTCCTGAGCGGAACCTTTGCCACCTGAGATAATCGCACCGGCATGTCCCATTCGCCGGCCGGGAGGAGCCGTGCTTCCCGCGATGAAGGCTACAACAGGTTTATCCACATGCTTGCTGATATATTCGGCTGCTTCCTCTTCGGCTGTTCCCCCAATTTCACCAATCAGCACAATTGAGCTGGTTTCCGGATCATTCTGGAAAAGTTTTACGGCATCTGTATGAGTTGTACCAATAACCGGATCACCGCCGATTCCGATCGCTGTGCTTTGCCCAAGGCCGGCTTTTGTTAACTGATCAACTGCTTCATAAGTAAGTGTTCCGGACCGGGAAATCAATCCGACACTTCCGGGCTCAAAGATCATTCCCGGCATGATGCCAACTTTCGCTTCTCCGGGTGTTATTACACCGGGACAATTAGGGCCGATTAAAACTGCCCCATGACTGTCAACAATTTCTTTAGCAATAATCATGTCACGGGTTGGAATACCTTCTGTGATGCAAATAATAACTTTAATCCCTGCAAAGGCAGCTTCGGTTATTGCATCACCGGCAAAAGCAGGGGGCACAAATATCACAGATGTATTTGCTCCTTCATCATTCTCGGCATCAGCCACGGTATTAAAAACAGGAAGGTCAAGATGCTTTTGGCCTCCTTTACCGGGGGTTACCCCGCCCACAATTTTCGTTCCGTATTCAATCATTTGTGAGGCATGGAAAGTACCTTCACTGCCTGTAAACCCCTGAACGACAAGACGCGTATCATTACCAACTAAAACACTCATTTAACAGGTTATTTAATTTTGAATTTCAGATTTTTTAATCGTTAAGAATATACCATGATGCGGTTCATTTGCCAAACATATTCATGGTTCTTCCTGAAATTTAAATTGAATTTACTAAAGTTATAAACCGGTGTTTTTTTGTTACAGATAAGTGACAAATCAATATTTGTTTTTTTTCAACCGATTTCGTTTCATTCAACATGTATAAAAATAAATTTAAAGAAATGTGATTATTTGCAACGAATAAAAATAATCCAAAGATATTTCTTTCTTATACAGATTTTAAACAAAGCAGTCTGTAAATGCAGTTCTATCAAAAGATTCAGATTTGTTTAGATGAAATTTTAAACAGGATCTTTTCAAAATAATTTTTGTGTATTAAATTATTCAAGCCACAAAAACAACTTCAAAAAGCCAACTGAATCTATGAATAAAGTAATAAGCGGAATCCAGCAAATTGGAATTGGGACACCTTATGAAGAGAAAGCTTTTCAATGGTACAGAAAGCATTTCGGGATGGATATCTGTGTATTTCAGGATGTAGCTGAAGCTACATTGATGACAGATTATACAGGAAATAAATTACACAGCAGATCAGCTACACTGGCTATGAATATACAGGGTGGCGGCGGACTGGAAATCTGGCAATTTACAAGCCGCAAAACAACTCCCCCGGCTTTTGACGTTCAGCTCGGGGATTTGGGAATTCTCGGGATCAGAATAAAAAGTAAAAATGTGTCACACACCTATGATAAATATAAATCAGATGGCCATGTTGATATCGTAAATGGAATTACGGAAGGTCCAAACGGATCCCGTCATTTTTTTGTGAATGATCTGCACGGCCTGATCTTCCAGGTGGTTGACGGCCAGGAGTGGTTTTCGAATGGGAACTATCATTCCGGAGGCATTGCCGGATGTATGATTGGTGTTTCAGATATTGAGGAATCACTGGTTCTATACCGGGATATCCTGGAATACGACAAAATTGAATATGATGAGTCGGGCGTATTCAGTGATTTTAAAGGATTGCCCGGCGGCTCTCAAAAATTGAGACGTGTATTGCTTTCGCACAGCCAGCCCAGAAAGGGTTCTTTCAGTCAGTTACTGGGTTTCAGTAAAATAGAACTTGTGCAAGCACTTGACCGTAAACCGCAAAAAATATTCAGAAACCGTTTTTGGGGAGATTTAGGGTTTATTCATCTCTGTTTTGATGTAAAAGGAATGGACCAGCTAAAGAAAGAGTGCCATGATAAAGGATTCCGGTTTACGGTTGACAGCCGGGACTCTTTTGACATGGGAAATGCAGCCGGGAGATTTGGATACATCGAAAGTCCGGAAGGCACTCTGATTGAATTTGTGGAGACTCATAAAATTCCTATTTGGGAAAAAATCGGATGGTATCTGAATGTGAAGAAGAAACATCCTGAAAAACCGATCCCAAAATGGATGTTACAATTTCTCAGATTTAGCCGGGTTCGCAATTGATGCACTGTGTAATCCGGAAAAAATTTCATCTCTGAGAGAATAAATCTTATTAAAAACAGAATGATTGGTTTTGCTGAGCTTGCTGATCGCCATTCTGTTTTTAAATATCAGGTATCTCTCTGATAAATTCAGTGTCACGATACCGGAAAGCGAGATACTTAAAACATACAGAATTCCCCAACTGATACTGCCGGTGATTATAAAAAAAAGAATTCCATATAGCAGGTAAAAAAATGGAAAAAGAAGCAGCCCCGCTAACATTCGTGCGGAGCTCTTAAACTGTAACTCTTTGATTCCGTCCGACACTCTTTGCATCAGAAACCACGGAATAAAATTGTGAACGAATCCATACAGCATCAAGGGGGATAATGCGATGTATAAGAATCGTTCAGAAAATTTTTCTCCTGATGACAGGGAGTTCTCGTCCGGTAAATAACCTGTTTTCAAACCTTCATTACGCATTAACTGTTTTAATTTTCTGATCTTTTTGTTAAGTAATTCAACGACTTCAGGACTTTCGTGATTTAATTTCTTGAGTTTTTTAGCAATGTCCTGATTTTTACTCAATTCAGCCTTTGTGTATGTGTCAGGATTACTACTTTCAGTGAGTGAGACTTTGATAACATCTTCTGTTAAATCGTAGAGAAGAGATGAATCAATATCAACGGAAACTGCTTTTACTCCTGTTTTGATATCATCTGTAAGCTGTTTAATCGCGAGTGCACTATTTTGCTGATAAAGAGTGCTATAATCGGATACTTGCAAAGGACTGCCGTAGCGAATGTGAATTCCTTTGCGTTTTTCTGTAATGTCCCGGTAATTTATGCCAACCGGTATCACTTGTATGCCCAGCTCAAAACCGTTCATATTTTCCGCTCCCAGTGCAATCCTGGCAACTCCTTTTTTAAAATTCCGGATTTGTCTCTTGGGAATACAGTTGCCTTCAGGATGCACCAGTAAATTCCGGTTTTTCGAGAGAATATCATGACAGGCTGCAAAAACGGAATCATTTTCAGCTTTTAAATTTACATTGTCGCGGGGCCGGTATACAGGCAGCATATGGAATGAGGTCAGTATCCAATCTGTAATAAAATTATTATTGAATGCATCAGCCCTTACTAACGGGTATATAAAATGATTGTTGGTATATTGAGCGGGAAGTATCAGACATAAAGCGTCAGAAAAAGCATTTTGATGGGTTGGCGCAAAGATGATGGGTTTATCCCAGTCAATTGGTTCAGCCTCTGATATGGTAACAGATTTATGATATATTCTGAACCACAACCAAACCACAGGCCGAACCCACCAATGCAAAAAAGTCCATCCTTTTATTTTTGTATTCATTCAGATGTGAAAAATGGTTTTATTTATTCTGAAAAATATTCACATTAAGGATAAGAAAACTATAAACACCTTTCTTAATCAAATGATAATTCGCGGCGTTATAAAACGTTTCGTCTGAAACTGGATACTATTATTGTTATTATTTATAAAACAAGTATGATGATACCTGACGAAAAGAAAGAAGAAATACGCGAAGCAGCTGACCTTGTTGAGGTGATAGGCGATTATGTGCGGCTGAAGCGTTCCGGCAGCGGTTATGTGGGATTATGCCCTTTTCATGACGAGAAAACGCCTTCCTTCCATGTAACTCCAAGTCTGGGTATTTACAAATGTTTTGGATGTGGTGAGAGCGGTGATGTTTTCAATTTTGTGATGGAGATGGAGGGTGTCGGATTCCAGGAAGCTCTTCAAACCCTTGCAGACAGATATGGTATTTCACTACCTGAGCAGCAGGAGCCGGGGGACTCAGAAGAATATAAACTGAAAGAGGGAATCTACCATGCCCTGCGATTTGCCGGCCTTTATTTTCATCGTCAGCTTCTGGAACTTCAGGAGGCACAAAAAGCGCGTGATTATCTTGAAAAAAGAGGATATGCCGGCGATACCATCAAGAAATTCGGACTTGGTTTTGCACCGGCAGACGGAAATGCGCTTCTCCGGGCCGCGAGCACAGAAGGAATTAAAGAAGAGTACCTTGCAGAAGCAGATCTGATCAAACCGAGTCAGAGGAGCAGCGGATATTATGATACATTCCGCAACCGGCTGATGTTTCCCATTTTCAACCCCTCAGGTAAACTGATTGCATTTGCAGGACGAGTTCTGGGCAATGAAAAAACCGCTAAATATATTAACTCTGCCCAAACACCTGTATACAATAAAAGTGAAGTGGTGTACGGAGTAAATTTTGCTAAAAATGATATTCGGAAAAATGAAGAAGCGATCCTTGTTGAAGGGTATACGGATGTTATTACCATGCATAAGTTCGGAATTAAAAATGTAGTGGCTTCCAGCGGTACGTCTCTCACATCGAAACAGATCAATATCCTGCAAAGATATGGCAGCAAACTGGTGATGATTTATGATTCGGATTCCGCCGGGCAGACAGCTATGCGGCGGGGAACCAATATTGCGCTCAATGAAGGAATGGAGGTCAATTTACTGGAACTACCGGAAGGTGAAGATCCTGACTCATATGTGAAGCAGTTCGGAAAAGAATCTTTCGAAAAGCTGAAGCAGGCCGAATCTGAAGATTTTGTGACTTTTGCAATTCATCAGGCCGAAAAAAAGAACATGATGGATGATCCTGCAGGGCAAACCCGGGTGATCAACTCAGTACTGCAAAGTATCTCTGTAATGCCTGATCAGCTTTCGAGACAGATATATGTTCAGCATCTCCATCAGCTGACACAAAAGTACAGGAATAGCAGTGACCGTGAACTATTTCAGCAGCTCGAAAATATTCTGAGAGAAAAAAATTCAAGGCGAGGGAGTCCGGCTTCAAGGAGTGTTAAGGTAGATCGATTCAGTGTTCGGAATCAGCCCGTTAACAATGAACCCGATAAGAAAAGAGTTTCCCCAAAAAAGAAACCGCTTTATGAAATGGAAATGATCCGCCTGCTTCTGCAGTTTGGCAAGCCTATGCAGAAATTTATCGGACAGAATTGTAATGAAAAACTATTTGAAGATGATGAGCTTCGAACCTTTTACTTAGATATCATGAAACGGTACCAGGAAGAGAAGGACAATTCAATCGAACACTACTCGCACAGAGAAGATCCCTTCCCAAAATTAGTGGGGGATATTGTACTTGAGCGGTATTCTGCAAGCGAGAGAATTCAGGAGAAAACAGGACAGGCCATGATAAAAGACAGAAATCCCGTAAAAACGGCCAAATCAACATTAAAAACACTTCAACTGCACCATCTTGAACGCCTGCGGGGTCAGTTTTCGGAAAAAATGAAAAACGAGACCGGAGAGATGAAAGAGAAGTATTCCCGGTTGTTAATAAAAACCCAGAGGCAGATAACCCACAGTCAGCGATCTTCGCCGGATATTTTGTTTCCGGATCCTGAAGATGGCTTTGGCAAAAAGAATCCAATGAGTGAACTTGTTTTTGAATATAAAATGAAAAGTGATAAAAATAATGAATCGTGATCTTGAGATTGCTTTAAAAGCAGCTAAAAAGGGTGTATCTGTTGTACAAAGCTATATAGGTACAGATTTCAAAGTTGAAGAAAAAGGTTATAATGATCTTGTTACGGAAGCAGATTTGGCGACTGAAAAAGAAATTATTGGTTTTTTAAAAGAGAAATTTCCCTCAGACGATATTCTTGCTGAAGAGACAGAATCTGAACAAAAACTTTCAAATAAAAGGTTATGGATTATTGATCCTATCGACGGAACTACAAACTTCACCTATCGTTTTCCAATATTTTGCGTATCGGTGGGATTGTGGAAGGAGGGAGTTCCAAAAGCAGCAGTTGTTATTGAAGTGAACCGAAACGAAGTATTCACTGCAGCAGCGGGTGAAGGCGCATGGCTGAATGGCCGGCCGATATCGGTTTCTACGCGGAATGAACCGTCAAACGCCCTGCTTGGTACCGGTTTTCCCTATCATGACTTAAGCCTGGTTGATGAGTATATCAGCCTGTTTCGTGAATTAACGAAAAATGTGAAGGGAATCCGAAGGCCGGGTGCCGCTACGTATGATCTCTGTTGTGTTGCAGACGGACGGTTTGACGGATTTTATGAATACTCTCTGAAGGCCTGGGATGTGGGGGCGGCAGCCCTGATTATCCAAGAGGCCGGCGGTGTTGTTTCAGACTGGAGCGGCGGAGATGACTGGCTCTTCGGCCAGCGAATTATTGCAGGTAATCCGTCAATTCATAACTATCTGCTGGAAATGATCCGAAAATTCCGTCTTTCCGAAAGATAATCCCCGTCTGTCCGGCAAATAACAAACTTGAAAAAGCCAAT
>CAZFAJ010000121.1:0-6611 GCA_964517005.1 uncultured Balneolaceae bacterium
CCTTCTTTATCTACAAGATAGGTAGTGGGAACCATGTAAATACCGCCCAGTTCATTTCCATAGGAATAGTCATCAGCAACAATTGTGTAATTGATATCAAATTGTTTCAAAAACGGATCTACGACTTCAAAACCTTCATCATCGAGAGCTACTCCAATAATTTCAAATCCCTGATCACCATATTTATTCTTGAGTTTTACCAATTCAGGAATTTCTTTTCTGCAGGGGCCGCACCAGGTAGCCCAAAAATTTATCATAATTATCTGACCCCTGTAATCTGATAACTTAACAGTGCTGCCAGTCAGGGTATCAAATTCATAGTCCGGAATTTCTCCAAGAGTACCGTCTTCAGCTTTTCTTACCGAACGGTTATAAACGTTGTCAGTTGCAGTTGATTCATTAACTGTTGCTTCAATTGCAGATTTACTACTTTGATCTTTTTCTGAACTGCATCCTGCGATCACAAATATTGCAACCGTTATTATCCATAAGGATCTAAAGTTCTTTAATCTCATTTTTATAAATTGACTGTTTTAGTTATAATTAGTCTTTCTGATTTAATTACAATTATCATTTTCTTGTCTTATCCTGTAAGTTATTCAAGAAAACCAATTTTGATTAAAATAAATACAGAGATGAAGATTTTTTACAAAGCATTTACCTTTCTGTTACTTTTTTCACTTCTTGCAGGGTGCAGTTCCGATACTCACGAAGAACATTCGGAACAAACAGCTGAACAGTCTGAATCGGTCGAAGCTGAACCTGAAATTTTTGAAGCTTCCGGCAGAGTAGTTTCCATTCCGCCAAGCAAGCGAAATTTTATCGTTCGTCACGGTGATATACCCGGATTCATGAACGCAATGACTATGGCCTTTTCTCTTCAAGACACTGCCCTTCTGCAGCATGTTGAGCCGGGCGACAGTATCCGGTTCGAAATTGAATCTCAAGGCAGTTCCGCAGTCGTTATATCTTTAGATACGGTCGAAGAGTAGAGTAAAAATTGCTGAGTTCTTTGCCTAAGCGGCTTCTTTCTTCGCTTACATAATTGTAATCCAGGAATCGGGGCCATCCTTCAGCTCTACATCCAGCGGATCAAGAACTCCATCTGATCGAACCGTACCACGAACCCTGGCAGTCTCTGTCATATAATCTGCAAAAATTTGAGACGCTGTCATAATTGCCCACACGTAATCCTCTTCACCATCTTCCTGAATCAGCACACCTACCGGGTAACCCTGAAGCGCACAATATTCAGCACAATCTTCTCTGAAACCACTTTGAGGTAAATTGTGATCATGGCCAATGTTCTCCTTATCAAGGGCATAGCAATGAGTGTCTATCAGGATTCCTGTAACAGTGAGGGTATCTCCCTGGGTAAATTTGGCCTCAGGAAATACGTACTCTGTGGCCTCCTCCCCATTCCCGCATGAGGCAACAACAGTTAATACTCCAATTGCAATCGCAAATAATTTCCAGTCCGGAATGTCCATAACAATAGTTTATTTAAATATGTTGAATTCTTTTTTTTGATAAAAAATTAAAATAAAAAAAGGATGACCAAAAAATTGATCACCCTTGTAAAGTTGATTAAAATTTATATTACATCATGTATACAAGTTTCACTTCAGTCCACTTACGGCCATCTTTAACTTCAACTTTTTCAGGGATTAAACCACCTTCGAAAGCAATCTTACCGGTAATTCTTGTCTCTTTAGCCATGTGGTCAGCAAGCTGGCCTGCAGGTGCAATAATGGTAATAGTTTCACCATCATCCGTTGCAATGGCTGCTGGAATACCCATATTTGCACATGCTGTTGCACAATTCGGCATTTCCATTTTTTTGCCATCTTTCATCACGATGTGATCATTGCCTTTATTCATCTTGGGCATTTCACCGTAACATTTAGTGTCTACGAGGGTTCCTGTAACAGTTACACTTTCACTGATCGCTTCACCATTTTCAATGGTTTCGCTTTCAGCAGGTGCAAATGCGAACAGAAATCCCGCTACTAATAATAAAGCAGCTAGCTTCTTCATAAGATATCTCCTTACGTTTTGTTTATATTTGTTTTAATGAAGTCATGTCATATGACGCTGATAATCTAATGGTTGCAAAGAGGAAATCTTAGAGGTTGGAGCAGATGTTACACTTTCTTTAAACTTCCATGACACCGGCGACACAGCCGGCTCAGCTTTCGATGATTGCTTCTAATTTTGGCCACAAATTTTCAGCAATAATCCGGTGGCCTTCTGCTGTGGGATGAATGCCATCCGGTAAATTTAACTCATCGTACCCTGCAACATCCTCCAATATGAAGGGGTAAAAATGAACATCAAAGCTATCAGCCACCGTATAAAAGATATTTTGGAATTTCTCTGTATAATCAATCCCCATATTGGGTGGTGCCTGCATACCTGTGAACAGGATTTTTACATCCGGATATTTTGACCTGACCTTTTGTATGATTTTGATCAGATTTTCTTTGGTTGATTCAGGATCAATTCCTCTCAAACCATCATTACCTCCCAGCTCAAGTACAAAAATATCAATCCTCTGTCGCGTAACCCAGTCAATGCGCCTCAAGCCACCTGCTGATGTTTCGCCGCTTAAGCCGGCATTAACTACATTGTATGAATATCCTAAAGAGTCTATTTTATTTTGAATCAGAGCAGGGAAAGCCTGCTCCTTTTCCAGTCCATAGCCTGCTGTTATGCTGTCACCAAAAAAAAGTATTGTCTTTATCTCTTCCTGCGCATGGCAAACTGCGGATGTAAAAAAAAGATATAAAACAGATGTATAGATAATTATAAGTCTCATAAACAGTTTCTTTATTGCTGTATATTGTCACTTTTGGAATGTTTCATACGTAAGCTAATGTTACGTCGGTTGTTATCATCACAATATTTAATTTTACGGTATATCAATTTATACACTATAACCTGTTATAAAGCGAATGGATTCATCTTTTATTTTAGAAGTACAAAATTTAACAAAAATATTCAGCAGTGGCGGCCGCTCTCTCACAGTTCTTGATAACGTAGAGTTCTCTGTACGTTCAGGTAGTACTTGCTCCATCGTAGGGCCTTCAGGCAGCGGAAAAACCACACTGCTTGGCCTCTGTGCCGGACTCGACAAGCCTTCATCTGGTTCTGTTTATATTAAAGAAAAAGAAATTTCCCGGTTCAGCGAAGAGGAACTGTCCGTTTTCAGAAACAGAAATATCGGTTTTGTTTTTCAATCATTTCAACTCATTTCAACACTAACAGCCAAAGAAAATGTAATGGTGCCACTCGAATTGAGAAATGAACCATACAGGGATGTGGAGAAGAAGGCTGAAATCCTGCTTGAAAAGACAGGGTTAAAAGACCGGATGACACATTATCCATCACAGCTATCCGGTGGCGAAAAACAGCGTGTTGGAATTGCAAGAGCGTTCATTCACAATCCGGATATTCTGTTTGCCGACGAGCCTACCGGTAACCTCGATGGGGAAACCAGTGAACACATCGAAGAACTTCTTTTTGATTTAAACAGTGAACAGGGAACAACTCTTGTAATTGTTACGCATGACATTGAACTGGCAAATAAATGTGCCAGAACCATCAGCCTTAAAAACGGAAAAGTTGATTATGATTCTTTTCCTGATTCAGGGTTCAAGCAATCAACAGGTCAAATAGATGGCACGGTACTGAATCGATGAAATATCTTAAGAATCTTACGGAACCCTTTTGCTGGAAAACAGCGTTGAGAGATGCTAAACCGCAGTGGAAACGGCTGATCTTGTACACAGCCTCAATTATAGCCGGCGTTGCAGCCCTTGTAGCAATTCTCTCTTTCCGCGCTGATATTTTTAATACAGTTCAGGATCAGTCACGTGAACTCCTGGGTGCCGATTTAGAACTTGAATCCAACAATCAGCCACTGCCTGATTCACTGGTTGCTATTATCGATACCCTTGATGCAGAAATTTCAACATCTGTGGAATTTTCTTCTATGGTTGTATATGGGAATGAGGGACAAACGCGCCTATCCCAAATAAGGGGAATAGATGGCGGTTTTCCATTTTATGGTGAAATTGAAACCAATCCTGCAGAAGCCGCTTTAATATTCCAAAAACAAAATGGTGCACTTGTTGAAAAATCAGCTCTTACGCAATTTGGTTTAAGTGTCGGAGACTCCGTTAAAGTTGGATCTGTAACACTGCCTGTTACCGGTGAGCTGATTAGTGTTCCCGGTGAAGCCGCTGCCCTTGCACTGATTGGTCCGCGGGTGTATGTCTCTGCTGATATTCTGACTGATTCCGGGCTGCTTCAGCGGGGCAGCAGACTTGAATATAAAACCCATCTGAAATTCCACAGCGACCAGGATCTTGAAGCAGCATTAACTGAAATGAGGCCGATTGCACGGAATAACAGAGTTGATATTGACACGGTTGAATCGCGTCAGCAGCAGTTTTCTGAAATTGTAAATAACTTGTCCAAATTTTTGGGCCTTATCGGATTGATTGCTCTTCTGCTGGGCGGACTTGGTGTTGCCAGTGCAATGTATGTCTACATCAAAAAAAAGATGGAAACAGTGGCCACTCTTCGGTGTCTCGGCGCTTCTTCGGAACAGATTACCACTATATTTGTGCTGCAGATAACCGTTATGGCTTTGGCCGGATCAATCATCGGCGCTGCAATCGGTGTCGGATTTCAGCTCTATCTGCCTTCTCTTTTTGTGGATTTTTTACCGTTTGAAATCTCTCAATCTTTTTCTTTTGAAGCCGTTGCCATCGGTTTATGCCTTGGCCTGTTTACAAGCCTTGGATTTGCTTCACTTCCAATTGCGGGTTCAACAAAAATTTCGCCCCTGCTGACTTTAAGAAACCTGGATCAGTCTCCCCTTCAGTTTGTTTCAAAGCGAATGAAATTATCGGTGGGCGGTTTCACATTTCTCATTGTTTCACTGATTGTTGGTTTTCTTCTGGATAACTATCTCTCCGGTTTTATCTTCTGCTCAGTGCTCATACTTTTTACCGTGATTCTATTGTTAACATCTAGATTGTTAATGAATATTGTACAAAAACTACGGCTTCGTTCTTTCTCCTATATCTGGAGACAGGGAGCCGCCAACCTGTTTCGCCCAAACAACCAAACAGGGCTGCTCACAACCACAATCGGAATGGGAGTTCTGCTCATAAGCACGCTCTATCTGAGCCAGAATATGATCGTGAACACAATTGATATGCAGTTAAGTGATGATGCTCCAAATCTGGTTTTCTACGATATTCAGTCCGATCAAAACGATGGTGTTCTGGATATCATAAGCGCAGAAGAGGCCAATATAATACAGAATGTACCGATTGTCTCCATGAGGCTTCAAAAATGGAGAGGACGTGACGTACAGGATGTCAGAAGTGATACAACCCTGAATTTGAGAAGATGGGCATTAACGCGTGAGTACCGGGTCACCTATCGCGATCATCTGAGAGAATCTGAAACAATTGTCGAAGGTGAATGGATTGGTGAAGCTGATGGAATTGACAGTATAGTCCCTATATCCCCTGCTTTACGAATTGCAGAAGATTTAAACCTTTCAGTCGGTGACAGCCTCACTTTTGATGTACAGGGAGTGCCGGTTAAAACGGTTGTGGCAAGTATCAGGGAAGTTGATTTTCAGAGACCGGAACCTAATTTCTTCATTGTGTTTCCAAATGGCGTGCTTGAGCCTGCACCCCAGTTTTTTGCAACAGTTTTAAGAGCACAAGATGAGGAGTCAGCCCAAAAGCTGCAGCAAGATGTCGTTGCTCAGTATCCGAATGTATCAGCTCTTGATATCGGTATTGTCCTGAAAAGCGTTCAGGAGTTTCTCGATAGAATTTCCATGGCTATACAGTTTATGGCATTCTTCACCATTCTGACCGGTTTTATTGTACTGGCAAGTTCGCTTTCACTCAGTAAGAATCAGCGTGCACAGGAATCAGTTCTACTGAGAACACTTGGTGCCGGTAAGGTGCAGATCAGCGGGATTCAGACCGTTGAATATATATTGCTCGGCGTTCTTGCCTGCATCACCGGCTTATTTCTCTCGCTTGGCGGCGGATATCTGCTTGCCGTTTTCTATTTTGATGTTCAGTTTGTGCCTGATTTTACAATCATTGCACCACTTACAATTTTTGTAATACTGGCTGTCATTGCAATGGGGTGGTTCGGAAGCCGTCATATTTTCAAGCAAACACCTCTCGAAGTTCTCAGGATCGAAGCAACCTGATAATTTTATGACACTGCATCAAAAAGTCTGGTTTTATTCTCTGTTATTTTTATTGGTTTGTCTTTTAGCGGCACTTCTTATTTATAAATTTACCGGCAATATTATTCTTGTGCTGTTTGTGGCACCGCCCATTGTTCACTGGATCTTAAAGAAGCGAATAAATCAAGGAGATGAGATCTGAAACAGATGCGGGGTTAACCGGAATTTTCAAAAGAATGAGATTACCGGTATTCCCGGATAGATTTGACTATTAAAGAGGTTACGGAAGGCCTGGTGTAGTGTCGTTGTGTAAAGACCTGAGCATTCCCCCTGCTTTTGCCGTCCCGACAGCGCTACCGGTGACAGATTGCAAACAATA
>CAZFAJ010000122.1:0-3576 GCA_964517005.1 uncultured Balneolaceae bacterium
GCGCGATCAGGCTGCAGCTGATTTTCGGGTTGATTGTAGCTCTCTATTATATGGGTGTCAGTCAGGAGACGCTTGTTCATATCTATCGAACCCTGATCAAATCATAAACAGTATTATCTAAATGTAAAATCAATCACAGATGTGAAGAATTTTCTTAAAAAATTTCTTACACTTGACGTATATATTTATAAATTGATTTAGACATTTAGGTTGTATGGGTGTAAAGTTACCGGGGTTTCTTCTCTTTTCTGTTTTTTTACTCGCTTCTCAGGTTCAGGCACAATTTCTTTTTGAACGGGCAGAAACCGAAGCAGGCGAATTTCGCTTGATGATTTCTAATATTGGTGTATTAGGAAAATCAGACGTTAGAAATAATCCCAATGCGGGTGCAAGTATGCGTTTTCCTGCCAACACCGGGACGGAGCACCTTTTTGAAGCAGGTATTTGGCTGGGAGCTTTTGCCGGAGGCCAGCAGCTTGTTTCATCAGCAGCAATCACGGATCCGAGCGGATTTTCTGCCGGCAGGACCGGTTTTGAGTTTACCGCAAACGGCCAATTACAATTTGAAGGTGAGGGGACAGGTATTGGAATCAGTGATCAGGATATTATAGCCAATTTCACTGATCGTAATACCGTAATTCCGGGAACCAGTACGATCATCCAAAACCATTCACAACCTCTTTTTGCCGATGTAGAACTAAGGAGTTTAAACTGGGGTTTTCCATTCACAGAAAATTTTTCCATTCTGCAATATGAAATAACCAATAATAGCCAGATTCACTCAGGAAATCCTGAAGGTGTTGTTTGGGATAGCGTATATGTAGGAATGTATGCAGATTTGGTTGCAAGAAACGTGTTTACGACAACTGACCAGGGAAGTGCATTTTTCAATAAAAACGGCATCGGTTTTTTGGATGACCTCTTTACAACCTATGTGTTTGATGCCGGTTCTAATGATCAGCCAAGCATAAATACGTATGGGGCTTTTTCGTTGATCGGATCAGAATACCGTGGCGAGTTTTTTCACCCTTCCAATCCGGACCTTGAGAGTTTTGGTTTCCGCCCGCCTGACGTTGGACCGAGTTATTGGCTTTTTTCGCAAGGCACTGGTCTGTTCAGACGACCTGACGATGATATTGACAGGTATAACAGAATGGCAGAAGAATTTGCAATTGATTCAACCTTAGTTGACGGAACAGTTGTTCGTGAAGCTCTCCGGACAGATGGCCAAAATGCAGAAGGGAATTATATTTCATCTGTATCTATCGGTCCTTATCCTGAAATATTGCCGGGTGAGAGTATTACGGTTTGGTTTGGAGTCTCGGCTTCTTTAAAACCCGAACAGTTTCAGGGGCTTGCAGGTAAACCCGTAGATAATGAAGAATCACGCGAAAACATGGTAGCCACACTGAATGCACTAAACCGGGTATTCCAGGGTGAGGATGTGAATAACAACGGAAGGCTGGATCCCGGTGAAGACCTGAATGACAATGGCCAGCTGGATCGCTTTCTCTTTCCGACACCTCCAGACAATCCAAACGTGCGTATCGAGCTTGAGGCAGGGCGGGCAACGATTTTTTGGGACAGATTATCTGAGGAATCTGTAGATCCCATTACCGGGGAAAAAGATTTTGAAGGATACAGGGTTTATCGGTCGGACCTGGGTGATGATGTTAATCCAACGCCCCGGCTAATCCGGGAATTTGATACGCCGGACAATCGCGTGGGACTGAATACCGGATTCGAGGAAGTTCGGCTGGAAGAACCGGTTACTTTTCCGGATGATACGGTTCAATACTGGCATAAGTTTGAAGTAGATGGCCTTCTGAGCGGCTGGCAGTACCAGTTTTCTGTAACATCTTTTGATTTCGGGAGTGAAAGGTTTGATATAGGCCCTCTTGAATCAAGCCGAAATACCAATGCCGTACGGGTGTTTCCCGGAACATCTGTGAATGAAAACTTTGCAAGTGACGATAGAGAACACAGGGTAGGAGTTTACCCGAATCCATATCGTGTAAATGCCGCCTGGGATGGAAATAACGAGGGAACCCGTAAAATGGTTTTTTTCAATCTGCCGGCTCGCGCAGAGATCAGGGTTTATACTCTCGCAGGAGATATTGTTGCCAGGATGGATCATCAGGGTGACGACAACAGGGGTGATATTCAGTGGTTTAATGAGTTCAGCGCGGAACCACGTATTATTGCCGGGGGTGAACACGCCTGGGATATTCTTTCGGATGCTAATCAAATTCTTACTACCGGGTTGTATTTATACTCGGTGAAAGACAGAGATTCGGGAGAAATACAAACAGGAAAAATCGCAATCATTAAATAAACAGGAACACCAACAAACCAATAATTAACTATGAAACAAAAGTTACAATCTCAATTTTGCACGCTATTGATAGGGCTGTTTTTCCTTGCCGACATATCAATAGCGCAGGACGCACAAGTTGTCTCAATACGAGATCTAAACACATACGAAAACCTTACCTCATTCGATGATATTGAAAATCATCCACTTAGAGATGTGCTGGTTGAATTTACAGCTGTAGTTGTCAGCAATCCCAAAACATCGGGTTTGGCTTCTTTTCAGGGTGTCAGTGAGGAATTTCCGAAAGGTCGTATTAGTCGTATACATATCTTTGTAGCTGATACCGCTGCAATCTCACTGGGAAGGGATGGAATGTATATGCAGACTGTTACAAGCATTAGTCTCCCGTCATTTTTTGAACTGGAAGATCTATTGGTTGGTGATGTAGTGACCTTGCGTGGAAGGTTAGGATTTTTCAATTCAACAGCACAATTAGAAGTTGAACAGGTGGTTGAAAACCTGGGGAATGTAAATGAAGAGGGGGCAGGTTTTGAAGATCTTGCACCGTTTCTTGAGCCGATTGAAATTTCTCCAACCGATATTCATGAATCTTTGGGAGAAGGTGTAGTACAACTTGATCTGGATGCTTATCAAAGATTTAATGGTCAGTACGTCACGATCAATAATTCCACTCTAACTAATATAGGTGAAGGTGCAAATGAAAATAGGCTGGAGTTTCGCTTTAATAAAGACGGATCTTTTGTCTATTTCAGTGACACATCACATCGATTCAGAAATGACAGAAGCGACTACAGAGACGGTTACAATTGGCGAAGGCCTGCTGATGGCGATTTTGTTCCGCCAAATGTTGGTTCACTGGTGCGTGGAAGCGGATTTTTAGCAATGAATACATTTCCAACCGACGATCATTTTCCGGATGGAGAAGGTACGCTGCGATTGAACTTGTATGAGGATGGTATTCTCTGGCTTGATGATGAGACAAGGCTTGAAGTGGGTGTAACCCCGGACTTTGAATGGCCGGTAGATTTTGAAGTACTTGCATCAGCACCACAGGTTCTGGACGTTTCAATCACGCCTGACATGGATATTATTGATCCGAGTGAGCAGATTAGTGTAACCGCACAGGTTTTTCCTCCGGATGATGACCAATCTGTTACAATTAATGAGGTCAGAGTTCAGTTAAGCTTGTCAGACGGAACCGAAGAGACTGTTTTAATGTCTCTTGAATCAGGTAATACATA
>CAZFAJ010000122.1:3676-6598 GCA_964517005.1 uncultured Balneolaceae bacterium
TGGCATTGATGGTCCGATCATTGTGCATGATTCGTCTTCTCCATGGTCAGGAATTTACCTTGAATCAGTTTCAGCAACAATTACCTTACAGAGGGGTGATGTGATTAATATTACTTCAAGTGGCGTTAGGGAAGCTGATTTTTCAGGTGGTAGTTTTACGGGTACTTTTCTTATTGATCCGGTGTTTACAGTCGAATCGTCCGCTAATCCGATTGACGGTCTCATTCCTGTTCTGACAACAGGGGAATTGAATGCCATTACGGATGTTGCTGAGGTTTACGATGGAATGTTAGTAAGGGTTGAAAATGTAGAATTGACCAGCATCGAAGGATTTGGTGAATTCGCATTTGCGTCTGTTGGAATAGATGGGGAAACACTCGAAGCTCCTTTTTTATGGAATGATGATATAGCCCTGGACGGAATTCCGAATCCCGGAAATCCCAATGACTTGAACATTCATCTAAAGTTGGGTAACAGGTTAAATGCTATTACCGGTGTCATGACAAACACATTTGGAGATACAAAATTAGTCTCGAGAGATTTGGATGATATTGAAGGTGATGATTATTCAATTCCCAGACGTGAATTCAACTTATTAGAGCCATCAGATGCTGCTTTAATAAGTGTTAACAGTGATTTGGGTATCACCTGGCAAGCCCTCGATCCGGCAGATTACGATGGTGATGATGTTACCTATGAGTGGGTGCTGTATACGACTGATGAAACTGAGATTGTTGCTGTTACTTCTGATAATGATGGCAGTGACCCAATGGTAACCCTTCCGTTTGATGTTGTTGACGGCTTGCTTGAGTCAAATGGCTTAAGCGTTGGTGAAACCATTGACCTGCTCTGGAATGTACGGGTGAGTGATGGCGTAGACACGGTTGCGGTCGCAAGTGATTTTGACTTTGATACAGATGAGTTTGAAACGTTATTCTTTGAAATAACCCTCGAAAGAAATGAAGCCACGTCAATCGATGATGGGGAAGGGTTATCCGGCATTCCCAGGACGTTTGAGCTTAAGCAGAACTATCCGAATCCGTTTAACCCCAGCACGGTTATCCGGTATGCCGTCCCGGAAGCATCCAATGTACGCATCGATGTATTTAATGTATTGGGTCAGCGGGTGTCAACACTCGTGAATCGGGAACATCAGGCCGGTACGTTTGATGTGACATTTGATGCAGCTAATCTATCAAGTGGTATGTATTTTTATCGTCTTGAATCTGCAAATGCAGTATTGACTCAGAAGATGATGCTGATTAAATAAAAAATATCTCTCACGTCAGGTTGAGAATGCCCCGGGTGATCAACATCCGGGGCAATTAAATATTCTTTTGGAGCAGAGGGTGAAATCTCTGCCTCCTTTTCTATAATTAACTTTCGTAATTGTTAAAAGAATTTTATGCAATACAGATACAGATGGCTGTTGGTAACGGTTGGAGCGGCTATTCTCCTCTATACCGGGTGTGATGCCGGTCTTGATGGGGATTTTAATGAAAATCAACCACCTGAAACATTTCTCACCGTTGATGAGATTAATCTTGAAGATGAAAATCGTCTCTCAAGCCAGATTAATGTATCATGGTGGGGCAATGATCCGGATGGTTTTATAACTGGTTTTGAGGTGGCAGTCGGAGATCCTGCCGAAGACTGGACGTTTACAACCAATAGTGACAGTACGTTTTTATTACCCATTACCCCCGGCCGGGAATTTGATGATGTACTTTTTTCAGTCCGTGCAGTGGATAATGAGGAAGCACGTGATCCCGATCCTGCAAGTGTTGTTTTCCCGGTTAAAAATACACCCCCTACTGTTGAACTGAACATTCAGGAGATACCACCTGACTCAACATTTAGCATAGTCAGCTTTGGCTGGACAATCGGTGACCCCGATGGCAGAGCGAACTTGTTAAAAGCTGAAATTGCATTTAATGATTCCACAGCCGGGAGCTGGATTGAAATTCCGCTTCCGGATGAAGAAGATGACATCCAGTTTATCACTCTTGTGATCAACGATGAAGGAACAGAAACTGCAAATGCAGAGATATTTTTAGGCAAGGGTTTCAGAAGCTCAGCACTTGTTGCAGAAGGCATAATGATAAATAGTATAAATGAGTTCTTTGTCAGAACAACAGACCAGGCCGAAGCTGAAAGTGAAATTGCCTCAACTGAGTGGTATGTAAAACGGCAGAATTCAAACATCCTTGTTTTAAATGATGATGGCAGTCTGCTATCGGAAGCTGCATTAAATTTTCATAGTTCTGCAATCAGAGAACTTGGTTTTGATTTTGATGTTTGGAATATCACCGATGGACAAACTGATGGTGGCAGAAAAGTAAGATTGTCATCTGCTTTCCCATCAGTGATAGATCCGACATTACAACTGACACTTGCGCAATGGGATTTTATCTATTGGTTTTCAAATGATATTAATAGAAATATTACTTTTGCCCAGGAAATACTATCAGATTTTTTTGATGGAGGTGGAAAATTATTCGCGACAATTCCAATGACAAGCCTCTCTCCCGATGATTTGATATTCAGTTTTCTCCCGGTAAACAGATTGGCTTCTTTACCACAGTTTACTACCAGTTTTCTTTTACAGAATGGCACTGAAGTCAGTTCTGTATTTTCCGGACCAACCCTTAAAACGAGCCAACGGTTAACCACAATTGTACCGATGGAACCTATTGGGGCAGCAAGAGCTCTTTATGAAGCAGATTTTAGAGTGAGGCGTTTTGACGGTTCAACTCAGGATTTCGATGGTGTAGAATACATCTCCATTTTTAATTCCGAGGAAAATTTCATCTTCTTTGGGATGGATCTCCAAACAATTAATACGGATAATAATGTTCCCGAGCTTCTACAAAATTTACTTATTGATGAATTGGGATTTGAATAACGAAAGGCAAGTCATGA
>CAZFAJ010000123.1:0-1438 GCA_964517005.1 uncultured Balneolaceae bacterium
TTTGCTCAAAAAGTTGCAGATGTACATGGCCGGACATATCCTGAAAATGTTGAAATCTTTAGCCGGTTTCAGGAGCTGGCATCGGAATTAACCGAACATCTGGAGAGTGAGGAAGAGAGTGTTTTTCCGGCGATACGATCAGTTTTTGAAAAACGTATGTCCGGGAAACCAATTGAAACAGAGTTATTAGATAATTTACGCAGCCAGCTAACGTCCATGGAAGATGAACACGAGACGGCCGGTTCTGTTATGGCAGAAATTCGTGCACTCAGTAATGACTATACACCTCCTGAGGATGCC
The DNA here is from genome assembly GCA_964517005.1 of uncultured Balneolaceae bacterium. Taxonomy (GTDB): domain Bacteria; phylum Bacteroidota; class Rhodothermia; order Balneolales; family Balneolaceae; genus CAYVBJ01. The sequence continues at coordinate 301 of CAZFAJ010000123.1, forward strand.
TGTACTACCTATCGAATTTTGTACAAAAATCTGGAAGATTTCGAGGAAGACCTGCATAAACACGTGCACCTGGAGAATAATATTCTTTTCAAAAAAGCAGAACAGCTTATCTAATTAAAAATTCAGAATTGAAAAATAAGAGTTAAGGTATTCTGTTTCTTGTTACCCGGCAAATGTGTGATCTATTTTCTGAACGTGAAAGCGGGCATACGTATGCTCACCCTCTTCAAGAATCCAGGTGGCTTCAATTTTCATGGGAATCATCATCCCGTTTACGGACCGGTAGTTGCCGAGCCGGCCTGTCCAGTTCTCCATCCTGTCGCTGCTCATATACCTTTTTGTTTCGAGCCGGATTATTTTACCTTTTTCCGAAAAGATGACATCGTAATAAACATCCAGGCCGTTGTGAGTGAATTGAACACGCGCAGAGTTTTCGTCAATGGGTGTCCAGTGAAGTTTCTCAGAGGGCAAAAAGTTTGTCGGGAACCAGACACTTTCTCCAAGCCACCGGAGAAGCTCAGCCTGGTCGGTGTGCGGACCGCTTTCATGAACGATTCGAACTAAACCAAGCAGGTATACTTTTAAAGCACCGCTGCCGTGAATGTAAAAATCGTGAGCTGTGAACAACCGGGTTTTTCCTATCCATACAAATCCCGGTTTATCTGTTGTGAAATACTGTTCTCCCCTAATTGCAAGCCACCCTTTGTCAACACCCGGTTTAAAGTGGCCGTTATGCTCCAGGTTTACCCGCTGTACGAATGGCTGATTCTGTGGAAGGGCATATTGAAAATAACGCTGTACGGGTTCCGGTAGGTTTTCAATCGCTTCTGAATTATAAACCTTTTTCCGGCTCTTTTTTTCATGTTCATAAAGTTTTTTTACCAATTTTCTCTTCTTCATAGGCTCCACCTGCTATTCCTTTTTAAAATAGATATTCCCCTCTCTTTTAAAGATAGCTAAAGATTTTGTGAATTGAAGAAGATCGCCGGCAATCGAAACCGACTTGTATCAGGCCTTCAGCCTGTGATAATCGATGTGCATCCATCTCCTCGTCTGACGACTTCGAAAAAAAAAACCAAGGAACAACAAACCCTTATTAGTTTGTTGAGTACGAAAGGCGAGATCCCGGCAGGGGTGT
>CAZFAJ010000123.1:1538-6448 GCA_964517005.1 uncultured Balneolaceae bacterium
AGGCTGAAGGCCTGATACAACACAGCCCGGGGCAAGCGCCCCGGGGAACCAGGAACCATAGAACCCATCAGGCTGAAGGCCTGAAACAGGACGGGCCTCGAAAATGGGGAAGCATATCATTCACACCACAACAAAATCTTCCTTATCATCTTGCGTTTGATGTGTTCATAAAAGTCCCGGTATTTGTTTTCAATTTCGTCTATCCATACATTATCGGTTTCTATTGAGTTTAAACTATATCGGGCATGGACAAATTCAATTTATGGCAAATCAATCGTATCAAAACAAAGTTGTATGGATAACCGGGGCCTCTTCAGGTATTGGGCGTGAACTGGCATTTGTCTATGCGGAAAAGGGTGCAGATCTGGTGCTATCGGCACGGCGTGAACCGCTGCTGAAGGATATTGCGGCTGAAATCAGTAAGATGGGCCGTAAAAGTCTCGTTATCCCGCTTGATGTAACAGATGAAGGGGCATTTCGGTCTGCTGCTGAAGAAATCCATAAAACATTTGATCGTCTTGATGTTGTGATCGCCAATGCAGGTTTTGGAGTGATCGGCCGGATTGAAGATCTTACCGCAGATGAATGGCGCAGGCAGCTGGATGTAAATGTAACAGGACTGGCTTTGACAGCCCGTTTTGCAATCCCTCATCTCAAAAAAACAAAAGGAAGAATTGCACTCGTTGGCAGCGTGGCCGCAATGCTGCCTTCACCCCAAACGGGTGCATACAGTGCATCAAAAGCCGCCGTGAGCTCTATCGGACAGACCCTGTCCATGGAACTTCACGGAACAGGGGTAACCTGCAGCACGCTTCATCCCGGATTTGTAGAGAGCAATATTGGAAGAGTTGACAATGACGGCACATTTCATCCTGACAGAGAGGATCCCCGGCCTGCCCAACTGATGTGGCCCACCCGGAAAGCGGCTGATACAATGTTCAAAGCCATTCACAAACGAAAACGGGAATTTGTATTTACAGGCCACGGCAAAATTCTCGGTTTTATCGGACGACACTGGCCCGGACTGACTCATGTTGCGATGTCCCGCCTGAAGCTGATGTGATGATTTTGAGTTGGTCTCAGTTATTAGTTCTATGTAAAGTGTCGTTAGACACGAATAACATCATAGCCTCCGGTTTCAACCGGGGGTGTATAAAGCACACCACCCAAGTTTGAGTGCCGTCAGGTACGGTTCAATTCGTTTGTTTGATATCTTTGTTTTCATTTTCTTTAGAATTCACATCATAAACGCATGAGCTTTAAGGAAGAATATGAAAAGCTTCTGAAGATGTTTGAAATTGAATATGATGAACGACTTATTTTTAAAAAACCTGAATGATATATGTTAAATTCGTTTCAACACTCATTTGTAGATCATACCTACGGCATTTTCATTTGGGATGCGACATTCATACCACCGATTAAAATCGGTGGCTACGATTTCGTTCATGCCTTACGGCATTGATTTGTTTAGCTGTAAAATGGGTGATACTGCGATACAGAGATGGCAGTTAGTTGAAATATTATGATCTTCAATTTAAATAATGCTACCCACACTAATCCATATAGAGCCAAAAAACATGAAGTCCCCGATTTCGGATATCATTCATCCAATAAAAATACCCACACCATTTCCTGTGGGCGACGTCTTTTCATACCTGATCAAAACGGAAAAAATTATCCTGATTGATACAGGCCATTTTCATCAGGATGCCTATTTGTGCATGGATCAAGCCTTATACAAATACGGAGTTGAAATTTCTGATATTGATGAAATCTGGATCACGCACGGACATCCGGATCATTTTGGTCTGGCAAACAGGCTGCGTGATGAATCGGGAGCTGTTGTCATGGCTCCTTATTTAGATCGTGTGAATTTTGAAGGCAATAAAGATGGCCCGCTATTCAAAGTTCTTTTTCAATCACTTCAGATCCCGGATGACATCATTTCAAAAATGGGAAATGAGCTTCAGTGGCTCCGGCAGTATCAGCAGCCTCTTGAACCTGATAACTGGCTTGCGGAATCCGATTTTCTAAATGCCGGCGGATACTCTTTTAAAGTTAAACACCTGCCCGGACACTCACCCGGACATCTGGTCTTTATACATGAAGATATTACCTTTGGCGGAGATGTGTTATTGTCACATATTTCAACCAACGCACTGATCAGCTTTGATCCGGAAACGGGTAAAAGAAACCGTTCATTTCTTCAGTACCGGAACAGCCTTGAATGGATCACAGATCATGGAAATTTATTCTATCCGGGACACGGACATTTCATCAATGATTCCCGGACACTTGCCCGGAAGTATCTTCATGAACAAACCCTCAGGATGGAAAACATAAAAAATCTTATTGACGAAAAACCGGTTTCGATCACTGAACTGGCCATGCAGCTTTTTCCGGTAGCATGGAAACAGGAGGCCTACTTTCTGGTTCTTTCAGAGGTGCTTGGATTTCTCGACTGGGGAGTTGAACTTGACCTGTTTTGCAAAATTGAAACTGGAACAGATGTTTTGTTCAAAAGAAGCTGATTACAGCCTCAGCGAATTTAGAATGCTTCAGAAGAGAATTTAACGGGTTATGAGATTAACGGGATTATATTTTATATTCAAATTAAACACCTAATAAAATATTCTGTTATGGCTACTCTGTTTACAAAGATTATTAACGGTGAAATTCCAAGCCACAAAGTTGCTGAAGATGACCATTTTTTTGCATTTTTGGATATCAATCCGATTGCAGAAGGCCACACTCTGGTGGTTCCTAAAACAGAGGTTGACTATTACTTTGACCTGAAAGAATCTCAGCTGCATGGCATTATGAGTTTCTCAAAAAAAGTTGCAAAGGCCATCGACCGGTCAATGAAACCTCTTCGAACCGGAGTTATTATTCAGGGCCTTGAAGTGCCGCACGCGCACGTTCACCTGGTTCCGCTCTATACGCATTCGCAAACCATGGCGCTTGGCCATACGGTTGATGTCTCTGAAGAACGGATGAAGGAGATTGCCGGTGCAATTGCGGATGAGGTTCGCTTATGAAAATTCTGGTTTTGAACGGGCCAAACCTGAATCTGCTTGGTAAACGCAATCCGGATCAGTATGGAAGTGAGACACTGGAATCGCTGAACCGCTTTATAAAAGATGCTTATCCGGATTTTGATTTTACCTTTATTCAAAGCAATCGTGAAGGAGAATTAATTGACGCTATTCAAACGGCTGAAGCTGATAAGTTTAACGGAATTGTAGCCAATTTCGGAGGGTTTACACATACATCGGTTGCGATTCGTGATGCACTTGAAATAATTCAGATTCCAAAAGTGGAGGTGCACTTGTCGAATATACATGCACGTGAAGAGTTCAGAGAAAAATCTGTCACCGGTAAGATGGCAGACGGCATAATTACCGGATTCGGGAAACATAGCTATCTTCTTGGAATTGAAGCTATAAAGATGTTATCTGAAAAATAAAACCGGCCTGTTTTGAAAAAATTGCGGGAACTCTTTTCCGACTCTCTAATTTACGGCATCAGCAGTGTTCTCGCCAGGTTTATCAACTACCTGCTGGTTCCTTTTCATACAGATGTTTTCAATCCCGCACGATACAGTATCGTCGGTTTGGTATATGCTGCAATCGCACTCCTGAATGTGGTCTTTACCATGGGGATGGAGTCAGCCTACCTTCGATATGCCAAAGACCGCGATCAGGCACCACACATATTCAAAACACTGCAGATCGGGTTGCTTGCTGTTTCAACGCTGTTTGTCTTTGTTCTCTATCTGCTGATGCCTCAACTGTTGCCGATGTTTAATCTGGGTGCGGAAACGCAAGGCATCTACCTCATGATGCTTGGCATTCTCTGGTTTGATACCCTTTCGATTGTGCCTTTTGCTGAACTGAGGCTGGTGCGCCGGTCATGGCTTTTTGCAGTACTACGGACTGTACATGTACTGATCAATCTCTTTTTGAACTTTTACCTTATTCTCACTCTCGGTTTCGGAATTGAAGCCGTATTTATTGCGAACCTGTCTGCTTCAATCCTGGTAACTTTTGTTGTGTGGATCTTTACGTCCGGCCTGTTGCGCGGCAACTGGAACAGCAGTTGGTTTAAAAAATCATTTGAATTTGGATGGCCCTTTATTCCGGCCGGCATCGGTTTTGTCATCAATGAAATGCTGGACCGTTTTTTCCTGAATGCGATGTCGCCCGAAGCAGTGGAACGAATTTATGGCCTGGGAACCACACCGGAGGATATTGTAGGTATCTACAATGCCTGTTATAAACTGGCTGTGTTTATGCTGCTGCTTGTGCAGATGTACCGGATGGCATGGCAGCCTTTTTTTATGAGGCATTCGGATGATAAAGAATCTCCCAAAATCTTTGCGGAGGCATTCAGCTATTTTAACCTGGCAGCTGCCGTTATTTTTCTAACAGTATCTCTGTTCAGCCGTGAAATTGTTTCCATTAATGTCCCGCTGCTGAATGCAACCATTATCAATGAAGCTTACTGGAGCGGACTTCACATCGTTCCTTTTCTGCTGCTTGCTTACTGGTTTCACGGATGGTACATTAATTTTTCGGCGGGTATTTTTATCAAAGAGAAAACAAGGGCTCTTTATAAGATTACGCTGCTCGGTGCTGTTATTACAATTATTGCCAACCTGTTTCTGATTCCGTATTTCGGAATGACGGGGTCGGCAGTGGCCACCTTATTAAGCTATTGTGTGATGGCTATTGTTCTGGGTATTTACAGTAAACGAGCGATGCATGTTCCCTACCGGTTTTTTTCCCAGTTTGTACTGATGCTGCTCATGTCGCTTCTCGTGATCCTGGACAACAACACAGATTTTACCGGAGGAAATATTCTCTGGTTATCTGCCGGCCTGGTTGTGATTGGGTTCCATGCCAGGC
>CAZFAJ010000124.1:0-6383 GCA_964517005.1 uncultured Balneolaceae bacterium
CGTGGAGACGCAAAGGCAGATGTAAGATGCCGGTACACAGGCTTTCGGGTGGAATTTATATTTGGAACTGCATAACATTTGATGGTAAATTCCCGTCATATAAATTTAATTACTTCAGGATGTCAAAAAATGTATTCGGTGAAAAATTAAAAACGTGCAGCGATAACCCGGTAACCGGTTTTTATCGTGACGGTTGTTGTAATACAGGTAAAGAAGACCAAGGTGTGCATACGGTCTGTGTGATTCTGACGGAAGAGTTCCTGGTTTTCAGCAAGCAGCAGGGGAATGATTTGATCACACCCCGCCCGATGTATGAATTTCCCGGACTGAAACCGGGTGACCGCTGGTGCCTCTGTGCCCCGCGCTGGAAGGAGGCGTGGAAAGCCGGAAAAGCCCCGAAGGTGTTACTGGAATCCACCCATGAGGCAACGCTTGAAATCATACCGCTCGAGGTACTTGTAAAGCATGCCTATCGCGAAAAAGAGAATCAGCAGTAAAACTGCCTTGCCGGCTGATCAGGCTTTCTTTTGGCTGTTTTAACCGGCCGCTCCCGGTTTTTTTTGAAAGGCTCTGACTCCCTGTCCGATTACAAACGGAACCAGGCTCATCCCAAGTAATAGAATCCAGCCCGCCCGTCCGGGATCACGCGTATCAAGAACATCGGATAAGCCCGGAAGGTAGACGGCTGCTATCAGAAGGAGAATACAGAGCAGAATTGAGTAGGCAACATACCGGTTGTGGATGATCTCGTTAGACAAAAACCGCGTGCCGACACCCCGCAAATTGTAAACAAACCACAGCTTGCCAAAAGCAAGCGTAAGAAAGGAGATTGTGACGGCTTGATCCTGATCAAAACCAAGCTGGTAAATTGCCAGTGCAAGGGCAGTGAGTACCGAAGCGGAAATAATAAACGACCACCCTGCGATTGCCAGCCAGTGGCTTTTCGTGAGTACCGCTTCATCTTTGGGCCGTGGCTTATTTTTCATAATCCCGGGCTCTCCTTTGCCCATACCAAGGGCAAGAGCCGGGAACACATCCGTTATAACATTCAGATAGAGAATCTGAAGGGGAAGCAGCGGCAGCGGGAAAAAGTAAAATCCGCCGATAATTGTGGCAATGGTTACTGCAAGGACTTCTGCCACATTGGTACACAACATGAACATCACCGATTTCCTGATGTTTTCAAAAATGATACGGCCATAGCGTACGGCAGAAACAATGGTTTTGAATGCGTCATCCAGAAGTACCATGTCCGAAATTTGGCGTGCAGCATCTGTACCGCGTTTTCCCATAGCAACCCCGATATCAGCTTTTTTCAGTGCAGGGGTATCATTGATTCCGTCACCGGTCATTGCAACAACATCACCTTCTTCCTGCATCATTTTTATGAGATGCAATTTTTGGGCAGGGCTTACACGTGCAAATATATTGGTCCCCGCCATTTCGCGATGCTCCCGTTCTGATAATTCATCCGGGTCTTTTAAATCCCTTCCATGAACAACTGCCGGATCCTCTTCATCCGTAATCCCGGTATCTTTGGCTATGGCTGAAGCCGTGGGAGCCTGGTCGCCCGTTACCATAATAACCCGGATCCCGGCAGATTTACACTCGCTGATGGCTCGCCCCACATCTTCACGTGCGGGGTCAAGTAACCCGATGAGGCCTAAAAAGCGCAGTTCTTTATAGGGTTCCTCATCTTTATCCTCTACATGCTTGTCAGCTGCCGCTAAAAGCCGCAGGCCATTTTTCGCAAGTTCATTCGAACGTGTCAGCCACTTCTCTTTTTGTTCATCGGAAAAAGGGCTCTCAGAATCCGGGTCTTCACCGACAATCGTCGTGCAGGCATCAATCAGCTTTTCAGGTGCTCCCTTTACGGCAACTTCTATTGACCCGTTGCTTTGATGATAGGTAGCCATCATCATCGTGTCTGAGCTGAAGGCAACCTCCCGGATTTCATTTTTCTCTTTAAGCAGTTTTCCACGATCCATATTCATCAATAAGCCCGCCCGTAAAAGTGCGGTTTCTGTCGGGTCACCCTGCTCTTCTTCCGGAACCTGGTCGTTGTCTTCATCCAGAACGGACGCATTATTGCACAATACACCAACCTCTATAATCCGCCTGAAAATTTCATTATCCTGGTTCTTGCCCGTTTCTGCGCTATCGTCAGTATCCAGCGTGAAATCTTCGCCGGGAGTTGCTATCGTATGCACAGTCATGTGATTTTCTGTCAGCGTGCCGGTTTTATCAGTAAAGATCACACCGGTAGCTCCAAGGGTTTCAACGGCCTGCAATTTATTGATCAGTGCGCTTTTTTTAGCAAGCAGAAACATTCCGCGGGCAAGTGCAATGGTGGTGACGATCGGAAGCCCCTCCGGAATAGCAGCAACTCCCAGTGCAATTGCGGTCTCAATCATAATCCGTGTATCCTGTCCCACTATGAGGCCGGCTATGGCGATCAAAACCGCAATGCTGATTGTAATCCAGGCGAGTCTTTTACCCAGGTTATCCAGTTTTTTTTGAAGGGGAGTGGCCTCTTTTTCCGCGCTCTCTGCAAGTTCGGAAATTCTGCCGAGCTCTGTGTCCATACCGGTGCCCGTAACAACAGCAAGACCGGAACCGTCCGTTACCACCGTACCCTTAAACGCCTTGCAGGACTGTTCCGCAATTACACTGTCAGAATCAACTGCAACCGTCTGTTTTTGGACAGGCACCGATTCCCCGGTGAGGGCAGATTCATTTACCTGCAAGTTATTTGATTCAATAATGCGAACGTCTGCAGGTACAAGATCACCGCTTTCAAGAATGATAATATCACCCGGAACAAGGCTTTCGGTATCCACTTCCTCCTCAGTTCCATTGCGGCGGACCCGGATCTTATCCTTGTGAATCTGCCTCAGGGCTTCCATAGATCGGGTCGCTTTTAATTCGGTAAAAAAGCCGATCAGCGTATTCACCAGGAGAACAGCAGTCACAGCTATTCCTTCAGCCATATGCTGAAATGTAAACGCAAGAATTGCAGCGATAAGCAGAACGAGAATTACAATACTTTTGAACTGGTCAATCAGAATTTTTAACCTGCTTCGCTTACTGACTTTCCGAAGGCGGTTGGGGCCATGCTTCTCTTTTCTCTTGCGATATAGCTGTTTCGTAAGCCCTGAATCCGGATTCGTCTCAAGTGATTTTAACGTCTCTTCTGAAGACTGATCGTAGTAAGTTGGCATCCGGTTAATTCTTATAATTTCAATAGAAAAAAAATAAAGTTATCAATAAATAAAGTAATTTTTCAATAAATCCTTGTAAACAGTTCGTCTTGGAATTTAGTCAGACAATTTGGAAACAAAATTTGGATATCTGTGTCTTAAAACAGAAGGAAAAAAAGTTTTTTTGTTAAAACGATGATTTTGATTATGAAAAACAGGATATTTGATGCAATTTTAATACATATACTTTATTATCAGTTATGAGTATCAAAGATCAGATACGCGAGGAAGTTACCATTCGATTTGCGGGTGATTCGGGTGACGGCATGCAGCTCACCGGCTCTCTTTTCACCAACACCACTGCACTTGAAGGAAATGATTTACGAACCCTTCCTGAATTTCCGGCCGAAATTCGTGCACCTGCCGGCACGGTGCCGGGTGTTTCATCTTTTCAGCTTCATTTTGGAAGTAAGGAGATCATGACGCCGGGTGATGTGTGTGATGTGCTTGTGGTGATGAACTCTGCGGCACTTAAAGCAAATTTGGGCCTTCTGCAAAGAGGGGGGATTATTATCGCCAACACGTCTGGTTTTGACAAGCGAAATCTGAACCTGGCCAAATATGGCGAAGATAACAATCCGCTCGAAGATGGAAGCCTCTCGGATTATACCGTTATTGAAGTAGATATTTCAAAATTAACCAAAGAGAGCCTCGCGGATACATCCCTCTCTTTTAAAGATGTGGAACGGTGTAAGAATATGTTCGTGCTGGGGCTTCTGTACTGGTTGTACAACCGGCCTCTTGATTCTACCATCTCATTTCTCAAGAAGAAATTTTCTAAAAAACCGGAGATTGCCAATGCCAATATCAAGGCGCTGAAAGACGGCTATAACTTTGGAGATAACACCCAATTATTTACCACCAGGTACACGGTGAAAGAGGCTCCGATTGACCCGGGTAATTACAGAAATATTACCGGCACTGATGCAACGGTACTTGGATTGGTCTCCGCAGCACGCAAAAGCAATCTGCCGCTTTTTTTCGGATCCTACCCGATAACTCCGGCCTCGGAGGTTTTGCACGGCCTTTCAAGACATAAGAATTTTGGTGTCTACACATTTCAGGCCGAAGACGAAATAGCAGCAGTCTCTTCTGCGATCGGTGCTTCATTTGGAGGAAGCCTGGGCGTAACCAGTTCATCAGGCCCCGGTATTGCGCTCAAGGGAGAGGCGATCGGCCTGGCCGTAATGCTTGAGCTGCCGCTGGTGGTGCTCAACGTTCAGCGTGCAGGTCCCTCAACCGGAATGCCCACGAAAACCGAACAGGCAGATCTGCTGCAGGCGATGTATGGCAGGAATGGTGAGAGTCCCGCCGTGATTGTAGCTCCGCACTCACCCGCCGACTGTTTTGATACCGTTTTTGAAGCATGCCGGATCGCACTTGAGCATATGATCCCGGTCTTCTACATGTCAGACGGGTATATTGCAAATGGATCTGAGCCGTGGAGGTTTCCTCAGGAGAAAGATCTGAAAGATATTGAAATCTCTTTTGAACCCTCTCGTAATGGAGAATCTGAAAAGTACCTGCCGTATGTACGGGATGATCGTTTTGTCCGTTCATGGGCGATTCCGGGCACAAAAGGAATTGAACACCGCGTGGGAGGTCTGGAGAAAGAAGATGAAACAGGTGATGTTTCGTACGATCCGGACAATCACGAAAAAATGGTGAAACTCCGCCAGGCCAAAGTGGATGAAATTGCCAATCACATACCACTACAGGAAGTGGATTCCGGTAATTCGACGGGAGAAATTTTGGTTGTCGGATGGGGTTCCACATACGGGTCCATACGAACGGCTGCAAATGAATTGAGGGAAGAGGGAATGGATATCTCTCATATTCACCTCAGATATCTGAATCCCTTTCCAAAAAATCTTGAAAAATTGCTGAATGGTTTTGAAACCGTTCTGATTCCTGAAATAAACAATGGACAACTTGTGAGGCTGGTACGGGATAAATTTATGATTCCGGCCAAAGGGATAAATAAGATTAAAGGAAGGCCATTTGGCGTGGATGAGCTGAAACAAGAGATCAATCATGCAATCGTTACAAAATCAAACCCGGTGAAAACCAACTGAGGTAACAATTATTATGTCACTCAATACGAAAATTGATAAACATCTTTCAAACGGAAGCAGTAAAAAACCTGACTATTCGGGAAAGGATTTTTCCTCCGACCAGGATGTGCGATGGTGCCCCGGCTGCGGCGATTATACCATTTTAAAGCAGGTTCAAAACACGATGCCTGATATCGGTGTTAAGAAGGAGGATATTGTGTTTATCTCCGGGATTGGCTGTGCGGCCCGTTTTCCGTATTACATGGATACATTTGGGATGCATTCCATTCACGGACGCGCACCCGCGATTGCAACCGGACTGAAAGTATCGCGCCCGGAACTGAGTGTATGGATTATTACCGGCGACGGGGATTCACTCTCTATCGGTGCGAACCATTTCGTTCAGCTTCTCAGGCGTAATGTGAATGTAAACCTGCTGCTTTTCAATAATCAAATTTATGGATTGACCAAAGGACAGTATTCACCAACAGCACCGGAAGGCTCTGTGACCAAATCTACTCCATTTGGTTCGATCGATCATCCGTTCAATCCGTTGTCGCTCAGCATGGGTGCCGATGGAACATTTGTGGCAAGAGCTATGGATCGTGATCCGAAGCATCTGAATAAAATGCTGATGAGAACACACCAGCATCAGGGTACATCTATGCTCGAAATTTATCAGAACTGCATTGTATTTAATGATGGCGCGTTTGAACTCTTTACGGATAAGAAATCCCGTCCAAGAGAAGCGATCTACCTGGAGCATGGGGAACCGCTTATTTTTGGTAAAGAAAAGGATAAGGGAGTGCGGCTTGACGGACTGAAACCGGAAGTTGTTTCTCTCGCAGACGGGAAATACAGCAAGGACGATCTTTGGATTCATGATGAAGAGGATTCTACCAAAGCGTATTTGTTATCCCGGTTTTTTGACGCGCCGGAACCGGGAGATGAATTTCACCTGCCGCGGCCGTTTGGAGTTTTATATGCAGTGAACCGGCCGGCATATGATGATGGTGTCAATCACCAGGTAAATGAAGTGCTCGAACGTCGCGGTACCGGCGACCTCGAC
>CAZFAJ010000125.1:0-6349 GCA_964517005.1 uncultured Balneolaceae bacterium
TCAAAAATTCTGCCGGAATAATTAACAAAAGGCTTGCGATCCAGCAGCAGATCGAGACAGATATTTACATCTGCCAGAGCTCTAATTGCCATATTTCTTTAAAATCTCTTTTTCCTTTATCTCTTTGTAGCTTTTATCCTTGTATTTTTCCGGGAGTTTTATGCAGCCCAATAACTTTGACGTGCGGGATCCTGATTTTGGTTTCCACCCGCTCTCTTCTGCAGTCCTTTTTTTCAGATACTCTTCAACCATTTCTGAAACACTGGTTCCTTTTCGCTTTGCCAGTTGCTTTGCCTGCTCAGTAACCGATTTATCAATTGTAAGTGTAAGTTTCTTTTTCATATCTACTGGCATGAAATGTAAGCTATCATACGTATATGATAATATAATATACGTATATTAACAACCTCTTTTCGCTTGCAGGTAATGATATTGACTTCATATAAGCACAATTAACATCCACCTCATCCTGCCGGCTTATCATGCCTTTGCAGTTTCATCCCCCGGATTCAGGATCTGAGACGGGATTAACCGTCAAGGGGGGCGCGGAGAGACACCAAGAAAATGGAAATACCTTTGCGTTTCACCGCGCTCTCCGCGGTTAATTCCCTGGATTTAGGATTCCGGGAAAGGTGAATCGCAAGGGACGTGGAGAAGCGCCAAGAATTGGAAATCCATCTGCGCTTTCACTGAACTTTGTGGTTAGTTTTTCGGAGGTCCCGAAAAACTATTGATCCCAAAGTTCAGAACGAATCATCTCAGCGCTTTTCCCGGAAAGCAGATAATCCAGCATCAGCCTCCTTTTTTCCGGAATTTTCTGCTCCACAAGTTTTGCACTCGATGGAGTATACAAAATTAAGTCGGTATTGCGCACAAACAGCGGCAGAGATTTCCCATAAGTTGCGCCGGCAACAAACGACCCTCCGAAATTCAGGGACTGCTTCAGCTCACTAATAATTTTAGGAATTGTGGTCTCGTCGGCTGTCACCAGTCCGATCGTCTCAATCGCAGCACGGTCTGCAATGGAGAGCAGCACATCGGGATCATAACTGTACACAACCGGTAAGACCCGGATTGACTCAGACAAATTTCTGAATTGATTCAAAAGCTGAATCGGGACAAACAGCGCATCATAACGGACAGCTTCATCGTAATCTGAGGTTTCCAGCACGCGGCTTTTTACACCCACCTGTTTCCGGATCGACTCCGAGAGCATCTTCCCCAATTCTTCATTATCACCCACCGCCGCACAGCTCTGTATACGGTCGGGCCACTCCATATAGTTGATCTGCTCTTCAAAAAGTGTCTCAATCTCCGATTCATCCAAACCATATCCGATCAGTTCTTCGAGAAGCAGCCGCATTTTCTCCGCGCCGGTTTCGAGCCTTTCCGATTTGTCGAGACTGGTATTTTGTCTCTCCACGGTAAATCCGCGCCCTTTCTCACCGGAAACCAACCCTTCATCAGCGAGCATATGGTATGCTTTTCTGACCGTATGAAAACTCACTTCCAGTTGGCTGGCAAGCTCCCGTGTGGAGGGCAACAACTCTCCAATCTGAAATTGCTTGGTTGCAATCATCAGCCGTATACGGTCAGCAATATGTTTGGCAGAGTTCTTTATCGCAATCCTTTTATTACATCCAGAGCCGGCTGCGGGGTACCCATAATATAATAATGCAGACCAGGCACACCGGCTTCCATCAATTCACGGCTTTGATCCTGTGCCCACCTGATCCCGATCTCACCTACATTTTTGGGATCTGCTTCGATCTCCGCAGCAAGTACATCAGGTATCGTCAAGTGAAAATAGCGGGGAAGTACCGTTAAATGATTGACAGAGGTAAGTATTTTGAGTCCCGGCACAATCGGTACATTAATATCTGCCTTCCTGCACCTGTCAACGAAGTCAAAATAGGCACTGTTATCATAAAACATCTGAGTAACTACATAATCGGCTCCCGCATCCACTTTTTCTTTAAGTTTTTTCACATCCCAGTCGAGGTTGGGTGCTTCAAAATGTTTTTGGGGGTATCCTGCAACCCCCACACAAAAATCGGTTGCATAAGCATTTTCAATCTCTTCAAGATACTCTCCGCGATTCATTTTCTGAATTTGCTCCACAAGCTCTTTTGCATAATTATTAATGGTACCGTTTTGATTCAGCGATATTTGATTACCGGTATCATCACCGCGGATCGCAAGTACATTGTGAATTCCAAGATAGTTCAGTTCAATCAGGGCATCTTCACTCTCCTCTTTGGTGAATCCCTCACAGATAAGATGCGGTACCGGGTCAACTCCATAACGATGTAAAATAGCTGCACAGAGGCCGATCGTTCCTGGACGTTTTCTCCGTATCACTCTTCTCAGGGTGCCATCCGCCTGTTCCTCAACCGTAGCTTCGGCCGCATGGTAGGTAACATCAATAAACGGCGGTTTGGTCTCTTCCATTACTTGATCAAGCGAATCAAATACATGTTTTACGGATCCCCCCCGTTTGGGAGGAATAATCTCAAAAGAGATAAGGGGCTCGGTAGCCTTGTTGTAATGCTCTATAACTTTCATAATTAATATTTAATGTAATTAAGTCAAAAATTGCAGATTTTAGGAGCGATTCCAAGATACGGATAAAGTTAAATTTTACAGAATGCGTTCAAACCATACATTGTATTCACTGTTTGAAAAAAGAATCCTTGTCCTCGACGGTGCAATGGGTACCATGATCCAAAGTTACCGCCTAGGTGAAAAGGACTACAGAGGCACTGAATATAGTGAACATCCCGGTGAATTAAAGGGGAATAATGACCTTCTCTCCATCACTCAGCCTGATATCATCTACGAAATTCACTCCTCCTTCCTTGAAGCAGGTGCCGATATTATTGAGACCAACACGTTTAACGGAACGCCCATTTCACAGGAAGATTATCAGCTGGCCGCTGAAGCTTATGTCATTAATCTTCGAGCGGCCGAAATTGCACGTAAAGCAGCTGATGAATACACTTCAAAAAATCCGGAGAAACCCCGGTTTGTGGCCGGAGCGATCGGTCCAACCAATAAAACACTTTCCCTTTCCCCTGATGTGGAAAATCCGGGATACAGGGCCATTACGTTTGATCAGCTGGTAAACGCCTACAACGAACAGATTCGCGGCCTGGTGGATGGCGGAGCGGATACCCTGCTGGTGGAAACCGTGTTTGATACACTTAATTGCAAAGCAGCGATCTACGCCATTCATCAGCATGCCCGTAAAACCGGAAAAGAGCTGCCGGTAATGATATCGGGCACCATCGTGGATCAAAGCGGGCGCACACTTTCGGGTCAGACCACCGAAGCTTTCTGGATTTCCGTTCAGCACGCACGACCGATGCTGAGTGTGGGACTCAACTGTTCACTCGGATCAAAACAGATGCGGCCGTTTATTAAAGAGCTGGCTCAGCACGCCACCTGTTTTACAAGCCTCTATCCAAATGCAGGCCTGCCGGATGAAATGGGCGAATACAATGAGAGTGCAGAATTTATGGCCAATCAGTTTAAAGAGTATGCCGAAGAGGGGCTGGTCAATATGGTGGGTGGCTGCTGCGGAACAACACCTGAGCATATCGCTGCCATTGCAGAGGAAGCTGCCCGGCACAAGCCGCGGGTTATTCCCGAACAGAAACCCTGGCTTCGCCTGAGCGGACTGGAGCCGCTGGTCGTGCGGCCGGAAACGAATTTTGTAAATGTGGGAGAACGCACGAACGTCACCGGATCGGCAAAGTTCCGGCGTCTGATCAAAAATGAGGATTATGAAGAAGCTCTTTCCGTTGCTGCCGAACAGGTGGAAGGCGGCGCCCAGATTATTGATGTAAACATGGATGAAGGTATGCTGGAATCCGAAAAAGTGATGACCGATTTCCTTCAGCTTATCGCCGCCGAACCGGAAATCTCACGGGTGCCGGTGATGGTGGACTCTTCCAAATGGTCGGTTTTGGAAGCCGGGCTGAAAACCATCCAGGGAAAAGGCGTGGTGAATTCCATCAGCATGAAAGAAGGTGAAGAGACATTTAAAAATCAGGCCGAAAAAATCCTCGATTACGGAGCAGCCGTTGTGGTGATGGCTTTTGATGAAGAAGGCCAGGCGGATTCATATGAACGCCGTACCCAAATTTGTGAACGGGCTTACAAAATTTTGGTAGATGAAGTGGGTTTTCAGCCTCAGGATATTATTCTGGATCCCAACATCCTGACCGTTGCTACTGGTATTGAAGAGCACAACAACTATGCGGTTGACTATCTGAAAGCAACAAAATGGATAAAGGAAAACCTGCCTCTGGCAAAAGTGAGCGGCGGCCTGAGTAATATCTCGTTCTCATTCCGTGGTAACAACCGGGTCAGGGAAGCGATGCATGCGGCTTTTCTCTACCATGCGATCAAGGCCGGGATGGATATGGGTATTGTGAACGCCGGTCAGCTTGAGGTGTATGAAGAGATCGAACCTGAACTGAAGGAGCTGGTGGAAGATGTACTGCTCAATCGCCGGGATGATGCCACCGAAAGGCTTGTAGATCATGCCGAAAAAATTAAAGATGAGCAGTCGGGCGGCACGGATAAAAAGATTGACGAATGGCGAAATCAGCCCGTTGAAGAACGCATCAAACATGCACTCATCAAAGGAATCGTGGACCATATTGTGGATGATGCCGAAGAAGCCCGTCAAAAATTTGAGCATCCGATTGAAGTGATTGAAGGCCCGATGATGAATGGCATGAATGTGGTCGGCGATCTTTTTGGCGATGGCAAAATGTTTCTCCCGCAGGTGGTGAAAAGCGCGCGAGTGATGAAAAAAGGTGTGGCACACCTGGTTCCCTACATTGACAAACTTGCCGAAAAAAATAAAAACAAAGAGCCCAAAGCCAGGATTCTGCTGGCCACCGTAAAAGGTGATGTGCATGATATCGGAAAAAATATTGTAGGTGTTGTTTTAGGCTGCAATAATTATGATGTGATTGATCTCGGTGTGATGGTGCCGGCCGAACGGATACTGGAGGAGGCCCGGAAGAACAACGTGCAGATGATTGGCCTGAGCGGGTTAATCACCCCCTCACTTGATGAAATGGTTCACGTCGCTGATGAGATGAAGCGTGAAAAGTTTGATATTCCATTACTGATCGGTGGCGCAACAACGTCACGGCTCCACACGGCCGTCAAAATTGAGCCCTCTTATGAGCACTCCGTGATTCATGTGAATGACGCATCCAAGAGCGTGACAGTTGTCAATAAGCTGGTTTCAAAAACATTGAAAAATGACTTTACCCGTGATATTCACAACGAGTATGCAGAACTCAGGGAAAAGTACAATTCGCGGGATACGAAAAAGAGTTATCTCACTCTTGAAGAAGCCAGGAAAAACAAAACTCCTATCAACTGGGACGAGACTGAAATTCACAAACCGGAGAAACCGGGAATTCACACCTTCCGCAATTTTCCTCTTGAGAATCTGAAAAAATATATTGACTGGGGACCCTTTTTTATTGCCTGGGAAATGAAAGGGAAATTTCCGTCCATCCTGGATGATCCCAAAGCTGGTAGTGAAGCCAGAAAACTTTTTGACGATGCCAATGAGCTGCTGGATAAGATTATCTGTGACGGACTTTTAACCGCTCATGGTGTTGCCGGGCTATTTCCGGCCAATTCCATTGGTGATGATATTGAAGTTTATGCGGATGAATCCCGTAAAAAGGTTCTTACTACATTGCATACTTTGCGTCAACAGGCCAAAAAGCGAAAAGGTGAACCGAATAAAGCCCTGGCCGACTATATTGCTCCAAAAGAGACAGGCAAGCAGGATTACATTGGCGGCTTCGCCGTTACCACAGGACATGGACTTAAAGAACTTGCTGCGAAGTATGAGGCTGATCATGATGACTATAATTCGATTTTGTTGAAATCGATCGGTGACCGTCTCGCGGAAGCATTTGCTGAGTATCTTCACGAAAAAATCAGAAAAGAGTTATGGGGATTTGCGCCAGATGAAGATTTTGATAACAGTGATCTGATCCGGGAAAAATATACGGGAATACGTCCGGCACCCGGCTATCCGGCTCAGCCGGATCACACCGAAAAACCACCGCTGTTTGATCTGCTCAATGCTCAAAAAAATACCGGGATCACTCTTACCGAAAGTTATGCAATGAACCCCGCGGCATCAGTAAGCGGCCTCTTCTTTTCGCACCCGGAATCACAGTATTTCAACCTGGGCAAGATTGAACGCGATCAGGTAGAAGATTATGCCAGGCGAAAAGGAATGAGCGTAAAAGAAGTGGAACGCTGGCTCGGTCCAAACCTTGCCTATTAAAATCTGCAAGCGTAA
>CAZFAJ010000126.1:0-6341 GCA_964517005.1 uncultured Balneolaceae bacterium
ATCCGGATCCGGATGTTCAGATCAGTGTTGAAAATAGATTCCGGGAACTGGGTGAAAATGCAGTACCGCTGCTGGATCAATTTAAAAGTGAGTCAAATTCCGACTCCGAAAAAAAAATCATTACGGAAGTTATACACAGTATAACCTTCACATCTTTGATTGATGATTTTACAGATGTAGTTGAGAGAGGGATCGATAACAAAAAAGCACTGGAAGATGCAATATTGATATTAGCCCGTTTTGGAAACCCGACTCTCAGAACAGAAGAATACAGACGAAAGCTGGATTATTTTGCTGATCAGATTGGCAGTGAAGTAGCTTATACGCCTTCCATGAAAGAAAAAATGCAGATTGTGCTGCATTATGTATTCAGGGAACTGCGATTTCGCGGCGACGCCAAAAATTATCACAGTTCTGAGAATGCTTTTATAGACAGGGTAATCGACCGCAGAAAAGGTCTTCCCATTTTGCTGAGCCTGATTGTTCTTTTTATTGCAGAGAGGCTGAACCTGCCCTTTCACGGTGTAAATATGCCCATCCATTTTATGCTCACATTCAAAACGCACGATCGCGACTACTTAATCGATCCATTCGACGGGGGGACGATCGTCACCTACGACCAGTGTTGTTACTTCCTTAAGAAGAATGGGATAGAACCGAAAGCGTGGCATCTGCAAAAATCAGACGAGAATGAGATACTGGCACGTTGCATTCGAAATTTGATACACAGCTATGCAAAACAGCACTTTGAATCTAAAATCAAAGATCTGAAAGATCTGCTTCAGATTGTAGAACTGAAAGGATAGCAGCTGCCTTAATACAGCGGCAAACAATGGCTGTTATTTAACCAATGATCATTACCAGGTAAAACTCCGCCAGTCCGCGCATCGCACACAGATCTTTAGGCACTGCGTGATTTTTCAGTTAGCTACTACCTCCCGGTATACCGTATTCTCCAAATGTGGCCTTTTTGAGAATCAGATATATACAAACTGCCATCCGGGCCGGTTGTAAGACCTGTGGGCCTGTGCTCTGCATCTCCGGGAGACTCAATGGTTTCCACTCCTGCAAATCCATCAGCAAAAACACTCCAATCCCCCGTAACCCCTCCTTCCGGAGAAAGAGGAACAAATACTATATTATATCCCTCCTGTTCCATCGGCGCCCGGTTCCATGATCCGTGAAATGCAATAAAAGCACCATTTTGATACTCCTGCGGAAACTGATTACCTGTGTAAAAAATTAAATCGTTTGGTGCATAGTGAGCCGGGAATGCAACAAGAGGTTCTTTGTAATCATCACAACGCCCGACCTCTTCACCGTCACCACCATATTCGGGAGATAATACATACGACTCCTTAAAAGGATCGTAATAGCAATATGGCCATGCAAGTTCATCTCCTTCTTCAATACGATGAAACTCTTCGGCCGGCAACGTAGCGTTTTGTTCTTCATCGTAAAGATCCGGCCAAAGTGTATTTAACTGATCCCTGCCGTGTTGAACAATGTAAAATTCATCTGATGAGGGATTCCATGCATTGGCTACGGCATTCCTGATTCCCGTAGCATACCGATCAGCATCATCCTGGTGCTGATTGAGTTCATCCGCAGCAAATTGCCATATCCCTCCGGTACTATCAAGCAGCGGGCAAGGATCCATGCCGCGGGAACCGGGAGTTCGACTCTCTTCCATACAGGCATTGGATGGCGCACCGACATTCACATACATATTTCCGTTACCATCAAAATCAAACGGTTTTACAGCGTGGGAATTTTGTTCCGGAAAACCATGAGCAATCACCTCGTAATCACCCTCAGGCAGTAAATCGGTGCCGTTTAATTTGTATCTTACAACGGAAGTATCAGAAGCAAAATAGAGAAACCCGTTATGGTGTTTTATTCCTGTACCGCCATCATGCCCAAACTCAACCTGCTGGTCATAAAGCCCGTCTCCGTTGGAGTCTCTCAAACCTTTAATTCCGCCTTTTTCTTCACGTGTATTCCGGATAGCCACATAGATATCACCATTATCCAAAACCGTTAAGTGGCGTGCACGCCCGGTATTTTCAGCAATTAATTCCGCATGAAACCCATCCGACAAGGAAATAGAGTCATCTACATTTACCAACTGAATCTTATCATCTCCCTGGCTGCATGAGAAGATGAAAAAAGCTGCTGCTGCAATCAAATAAAATTTGTTCATGTTATTTATTTGTATTTTAAATTTAATTTTGTCTTGTAATTAAAATTTAAAAAGAAATATCCTTAGTATTATATTCAATTTTTTAGAATTTTAACAATTTTCATTCAGCTTACATTACAGTTCGAATCCAAACTAACCATTCAGACATGACACAGGCAGAATCAGAAATCCAGTTTTCCAAACAAAGTTCATTTTCACGAGTTGCTGTTGCAGCTTTTTTACTGAGTGCTATTACTGCATTTTTATTCGTTTATTCAGGCTACGGGTATCAATCAGAAATATGGTCACTGGGAACTGCATTTTCCATATTGCGAAATGCCGCTTATGCAACATTCGGGCTGATACTTGTGAACTTGCTGGCTATCTATCTGACATGGCCCGGAAAAGGGAAAAAAGGGATGGCATTTGGAATCACCGGGCTGATACTCTCACTTTCTGTAATTGTCACAGCTGTTTACTGGCAGTCTGAAGCTCAAAAATACCCTCCTATTCACGATATTACCACAGATATTGAAAATCCACCGGCTTTTGAAGAGATCATTCCGCTCAGATCTGATGCTCCGAACCCTCATGAATACTTGGGTGGTGAAACTTCAGACATGCAGCGCGAATTTTATACAGACCTGCAACCGGTCGTTTTAAACGACTCACCCGAAACAGTTTTTGAAACAGCCGTTTCCCTGACAGAATCCCGCGGATGGACACTGGTTTCGGCCGACAGAGAAAATCTGAAAATAGAAGCTACGGAAGAACTGCCATGGTTCGGATTTAAAGATGATGTGGTTATTCGCATTCAGCCGCAAGATGAAAACCGTACGTTGGTTGATATGAGGTCAAAATCCAGAATCGGGCGAAGCGATCTTGGTCTGAATGCATACCGGATTCAACAATTCCTTGCAGATTTGCAGAAAGAACTGTAACAGGTTGCCGGTTAAACTGTCTTGAATATAAAGGTCAAATAAAATATATCGGAATATTTTAAGGTGCCGGAAAGATTTTTTATATAAACATCCGGACATTTACAGGTTGAATAAAATTATTGGTTTAGGTTTTGTGGTATCCCGTATAAATTATTCTAAATGTAAATTCGGATTAACAAATAAAATATTCCAATTTTAGAAATTATCTGAACAAATTGGCTCTTAATCAGAAAACAAAAAAATTACGTTTCACAAAATTTAGGACCCTCAAAACATTTACTGACAATCCTGTTGTCTGTTAGTTTACTTATAACATTCGCAGACTTACTGGCTTCAGAATTTAAAGTGCTTTCGAATTCGTTATAAAATATATTTAACCCCCTGCGATGAGATCAATCAGACTCATATTATTTTTAACCTGTTTATCGTTTTTAGGCTCTTTGGCTGAGTTACGGGCTCAGGGAAACACGATTGAAAATCTGAAATCCGATCTTGAACAGGAATCGCTTGAGGATTCAACACGAGTCAACATACTGAACAAACTATCGGAAGAGCTCATCAAAAGAGGAAATCTGCCGGAATCCAAAAGTTACATTATGCAGGCCCTGCAAAGATCCGGCAGCTCTTCATTTAAAAAAGGATATCTTGACGCTCTGTCAAATATGACAACTTATTATTTGCATCAGGAAAAGGCTGATTCTGCTTTATATGCTGTACATGAAGCTCTCACTCAGGTCAATACACCTGAAGATCGTATGAAATTTCTGAATCTTGAAGCTACGGCTCATCGAATAGCAGCGCAACCGGCGCGATCACTGGAAATATATCAAGAGGCTTTGAGTTTGGCCGACTCAGTGTCAGATGAAAGTGCTGCTATTGGTATTCAGCTCAATATGGCAACCGTTTACAAAACAATGGGAGATTTCTCCAGTGCCTATGAAGCCTATTTCAAGGGATTACATCATGCTGAAAATGAGGAGGATACAGTTCGCCTGGCAATCATTCATAATAATATCGGGGAGTCTTACAATTCAGAAGAAAAATACGAAGAAGCGAAGCACCATCTCGATTTATCTGAATCTCTCAGTTATAAAATTGACCTGAAATCGAACCTGGTGCGTGTATATCTCAATCTTGGAAATACACATTCTCAATTGGGAAATTATGATCTTGCCACCAACTATTATGATGCAGCAGAGGATTTTTATAAAGAAAATGGTGACATCAGCGGCTCAGCCCGAATTTATTATAATCGCGGAAGACTTGAAAAAAAACAATCGAACCTTGATGCGGCCCAAAATTACTTTTTAAAATCGCTTGAGGAGAGCCGTAAGTACAATATTCAGGAGGGTATATTTTATTCGGCCTATTCACTCGGCGAATTACATTTTGAGAAAAATAACTTTGAGGAATCCCGCAGGTGGTATGATATCGCGTTAAACCAGGCTGAAGTAACAGGGGCAATAAGTTTTAAGCAACAGGTTTACGAAAAACTATATCAATTATTCAAAAAAACAGGAAATAGCAGAGGGGCTCTGACCTGGCTTGAAAACATAAAAGAACTGGACGACAGCCTCCGTTCAGCAGAGCGCGAAAGAATCCGGGCTGAATATGAAGCTAAATTTGAAATGGACAGACGCAAGCAAGACAATGCCATGCTCAGCGCTTTACAATCAAAACAAGCCGTTCAACTGCGATATCAAAAAATTATCATTATAGCCTCCGTAGGAGGATTGGTTCTCGTTCTCCTGGTTAGCTTTTCGCTATTCAGATCCAACCGGCTCAAAAAGAAATCCAACGCTGAATTACAGCTGAAAAATAAACAACTGAAACGGCTTAACAGCACTATCAAGGAACAAAACAGGGAACTTGAAAATCTTGATCAGGTCAAAAATAAACTATTTGCCATTATTGCACATGATTTGAAAGGCCCGCTTGGTTCTCTTCAAAGTTTGCTTTACCTGTTACGAGAGCATGAATTATCAAAAGAAGAGCTGAATGAAATTAGTCATAGCCTGGAAGTCAGTTTGCAGGAAAATGCATCCACAATGGATAATCTGCTGGCGTGGGCAAAAGCACAGATGTCCGGAATCGCCATCAATGAGAGAGAATTCTCTGCACTGGAGAACATAAAAGCTGTCTGTTCCCAGATTAAATTCCAGTCTGACCAAAAAGGCATTACAATTGACCTTAAAGTAGATAAAAGTATACGGGTTATTGCCGATTATGATATGTTCAAACTTGTGATTCGAAACCTGCTTGCAAATGCCATAAAATTTAGTGAAAAAGGTGACAATATCGCGATTACTGCTGAAAAACAGGAAGATTCAGTTCTCTTTTCGGTAGAGGACGAAGGCATTGGTATTCCGGATAGAGACAAAGATAAAATTTTTGCTTCAACCACACATACGGTTCGCGGAACTTCAAATGAAAAAGGCAGCGGCCTTGGATTAAATCTCTGTAAAGAGTTTATTGAAGAGCACGACAGTAATATCTGGTTTACTTCAAAAGAGGGCGAAGGAACTACATTTTATTTTACAATTCCTGCTGCAAAAATTGAAGTTGAAGAACCACAAGCGGTTTAATTCCCAAACTTCCCTCAGGCCGGCTGACCGGATTCATTCCCAAATCCACACTTCCAGCCACCAGCTTCTCCCATTCACATACCGATTATCTGAACAACAACATGACGTTTACGTGGCCTGTTATCATGATCCAGAACAACAATCTGTTGCCATGTGCCAAGGATACAGTGTCCGTCCCGGATTGGCACAGTGATGCCCGGCCCCATAAATGTGGCACGAATGTGAGAAAACCCATTGTCATCGCCCCATGTTTCGGAGTGATGTGATTTCATTTTCTTTGATGCAAAATCTTCAAGCTTTTCCTTCACATCAGTCACAAGAGCCGGTTCAAATTCCATTGTCGATATTGAAGCTGTTGAGCCAACAGCAAAAACATGACAAAACCCTTCCCTGATGCCTGTCTCCTGAATAAGAGTCTCAACTTTTGAAGTCAAATCGTGAATGTCAGAAAATCCCTGTGTGTCCAGATGGATATCTTTAGTCTCTATTTTCATTTTTTTCGTTTTTTTTATTCGGATTTTGATGAGTCAACACTCTTTAAATATAGAAGATCTTCTATTAATCGGACAGCCGGAGGGCCACCGGTCTGTCGGCCCCAAAAAAAACACCTGCCATAACCAACATCCGACAGGC
>CAZFAJ010000127.1:0-6274 GCA_964517005.1 uncultured Balneolaceae bacterium
CTTCTGGGGATCGCAGCGCCTGGCTGACCGGCTGCCGCTGAATTATTCTCCGTAATTGAATCCGTCTCAATTCATCTTTGCATGAGCATGAACCACCAGTTCATCGATCTCATCGCTTTCAACCATGATCCTGTTATTGCAGTAGTGGCAGACCATCTCCTGGGTTTCGCCCTCCATCTCTTTCAGGTCTGAATAGCTCAGCATAGAGAGCGCGCTGATAAATCTCTTCCTATTGCAGCGGCAGAAGAAATGGACAGGCTGCCGGTTCAGCTCACGTACTTCGAAAGGGTCCGTTGCCATAGTCATGATTTCATCAATGTAGTGGCCTTTTGCAAGCAGATCTGAAATTGACGGAAAGGCCTTTAGTTTATTCTGAAGCGTTGTTATCACATTTTCATCGGCTCCCGGAAGCCTCTGCAGTAGCAGACCCCCGGCCTGGCGGACAGATTGATCATCGTTCAGCTGAACATCCAGTATTACGGCTGAAGGTATTTGTTCGGATTGTGCCAGGTAGTGTGCGATATCACTATTAATATCACCCTCAACAATTTGTATAGTGCTGGTTCTGGGGCTGGATTCGTTGTATAGAATTTTTGAAACCGTCAGCAGGCCAATACCAATACCATCACCAATCGATTTTGCCGCGTAATCCAGCTCTGCGTGAGGGTTTTTAACATATCCGCGAACTTCACCTGCACGGTTGGCTTCCGTTTGAATCATTGAAACAGGCCCGCTCCCGGTAAGCTGAACCCGGATTCTCTCCTCTCCTTTTAATTCGGCTGCGAGAAGCATCGATGCAGTCAGTGTTCTGCCCAGTAAAACTGTGTTTAAAAGAGACAAATTGTGACGGTCTTTGGCAGACTGTACAAGGTCGGTGGTTTTTAAAACGGATATTTTAAAATATCCTTCAGGTGAGATACCCCTGATGAGGCGATCTTTATATGTAAAAGTTTTTTTCAGAGACATGCTTTTGATGATATCAATTTGGATTGTTTCAATGAGGAAAAACGGTCAACCGGATAAAAACGTATGATGATTTTCTGTCCGGAAATATAAGATATATAAAATCATAAATATAAAGGGCTGCCACCAGACGGTGACAACCCTTTAATCGCTCAACCATAAGCCAAAATGAAATCAATCAAAAAATTCTTCGCGCTGAAAATCAGCTTCTGTTTTTCAGGTATATTTCTCCTTTTCGTTTTGAAAATTTACTTGCCGATGTATAAATTGAGTCGATCCGTGAAATTTTCCGGATTCTCTCTTCTGCAAGTATATTTGAAGCCGCCAGAGTCGGCGTATGATTATCTTCCGAATAATTAAGGATATCTAAAATTGTATCATAGATTCTTGACGCCTTTTGGTGTGCTCTTTTCTCATTGTATCCTTCGAGTTCACCGGATACATTGATTAAACCGCCGGCATTGATCACATAATCAGGAGCATAAAGAATTCCTCTGTCCAGAAGCATCTCGCCATGACGTTCTTCAATGTCGAGCACGTTGTTTGCTGCTCCCGCAATGATATCGAACTTGAAACTTGGAATCGTATCATCATTAATAATGCCGCCCAGGGCACACGGACTAAAGATTTCCACATCCAGATTGTAAATATCATCCGGTTCCACAACCTCAGCTCCGGTCTTTTTTGCAACTTCCTCAGCTTTTTCACTGTAAATATCGGTGATATAAATTTTTGCACCTTCCTTGCTTATGTAGTCGGCCAAATAAGATGCAACATGGCCGGCGCCCTGCATTGCAACTCTGATTCCCTCAAGACTGTCTGTACCGTAGGCCTTTTGGGTGCAGGCTTTCATTCCCATGTACACACCATATGCGGTGACGGGTGATGGATCTCCGCTGCCGCCTAACTCTTTTGGTATACCTGTCACATATTTGGTCTCGGAAAAAACCCATTCCATGTCCTGAATATCAATTCCCACATCTTCAGCGGTGATATACCTGCCGCCAAGACTGTCAACATATCTGCCAAATGCACGGAACAGGGCTTCTGTTTTGTCTCTATGAGGATCACCGATAATGACAGCCTTGCCGCCGCCCAGGTTTAAACCTGATATGGCTGCTTTGTAGGTCATTCCTCTCGATAATCTCAGAGCATCCCGGATTGCAGCTTTTTCTGATTCATACGGCCACATTCTAACTCCACCGAGAGCAGGGCCCAGGGTTGTATTATGAATCGCTATGATGGCTTTTAATCCTGCTTCAGGCTGGGAACACATTACTATTTGTTCGTGCTCGCGTTCACCCAAAAGAGAAAAAACAGGGAAGCTATTATCCTCTGAAACTTTTTGTTTCATTGCTGTTTTAGTGTCAAACATCTGAATTTGTTTATGTTATCGATGATTTTCGCAAAGTTATTTGGAAACGCTTCCAAACTGTTATTACTAATGTAAGAAAATGGAATTTATTATTCTACATATTGAATTTATTTTAATCTTGGTAAATGATCAGGTTCCGGCCACAGAAATTACTGATAATAAATTTATCAAATTTAAAATAACAGCTTCGATTTTCCCTCCGCATCTGTTACATTTAGCAGAGTAAGAAAATGATTCTTCCATCATTTAGAACTATTCATAAACCATCATTTTAATTACATTTCAAAAAAATTCGAATCCGGTCTTTTTATTTTTAGGCGGATATTAAAAAGTATGTACCTGGCCGCCGGGTGTGAAATCCCGCTTCCTGTTCAATGATAATAAAACGGAAAAGAAAACATGTACTATCGGTGGTCGTATACGAATCCGGAAATGGAGCAGAGTATTTCCCTTCTGGAAAAAGAACTGAATGTGCCATATCAAATAGCCCGGCTGCTGGCCATTCGCGGAATTGATACCTTTGATCATGCTAAAAACTTTTTCAGGACTTCCCTGTCTGATCTTCATGATCCCTTTTTGATGCGAGACATGGAAGAAGCTGCGTGCCGGCTTTGTCAGGCTGTCAGAAATGGTGAAAAGGTACTGGTATATGGTGATTATGATGTTGACGGCACAACGGCAACGGCATGTATCTATACGTTTTTGCGTGATTTCGGGGTAGATGTGGACTATTATATCCCTCATCGTTTTAAGGAAGGATATGGTATTAACAGAGACGGAATCGAATATGCCGCAACCATAAACGCGGGGCTGATGGTTTCAGTTGATTGCGGGATTACTGCAATTGAAGAAGCCAAATTGGCAAAAGATCGCGGTATCGATTTGATTATTTGTGATCACCATACTGCAGGAGATGAAATTCCTGATGCGATCGCTGTTCTTGATCCCAAACGCCCCGATTGTTCTTACCCTTATGACGGACTTTCCGGTGCTGGGGTAGCTTTTAAACTGGTTCAGGCCTGCCTGTCAAAATTGGGCCTGAAGCAGAGCCTTGCTTTTAAATTTCTGGACCTGGTGGCGATTTCAATTGCATCCGACATTGTCCCGATTATTGATGAAAACCGGGTGCTGATGAAAGAGGGCCTGCAAATGGTAAATGCGAATCCAAGGGTTGGATTTAAAGCACTGCTCGATGTGATTAAAGTACCGCCCGGAAATGTTAGTACCTCAACAATTGTATTTTCCATAGGCCCCAGGATAAATGCCGCAGGCCGGATGGGAGATGCAACGGCTGCCGTGGAATTAATGATTACCGAAGACATGAGCAGCGCACGGGCACGTGCTCATGAATTGGAATCGATTAATATCAGGCGCCGTGATACTGATACGAAAACCATGGAAGAAGCCGTCGCAAAGGTAGACAAGGAGTTTAACCTCGAAGAGACATCCAGTATGGTACTGCACGATCCGGACTGGCACCTTGGAGTAATCGGAATCGTTGCTTCCCGGCTGGTCGATCTTTACTATCGTCCGGCAATTCTGCTCAGTACTGTGGATGGTTTGGTGAAAGGTTCGGCACGTTCTATCAAAGGCTTCAATATTTACGATGCAATGAAAGAGTGCGAACATCTTCTGATCCAGTTTGGAGGACACGAATTTGCAGCCGGCCTCACAATGGATGAAAAAAATCTGCCCGAATTCAGGCACCGCATGAATGAGATTGCTTCCAGATATCTATCTGATAATGATTTTAAACCGGAACTGATCATCGACGGTGTGGTGGATCTTGAGTCCATTGATATGAGATTCTGGAAATTACTGAGCCAGTTTGAGCCGTTTGGCCCCGGAAATCTTCGACCCATCTTTGTGAGCAAGGATATTTGTATCGAAGGTGTGCCGACAATTGTTGGAAATGGCCATCTGAAAATGAAAGTAAGCCAAAACGGATCAGGTGTTTTTGATGCCATTGGCTTCAATATGCATGATTTTCTTCCTGTGATACGCAACTGTGAGAAAAACAAAATTGATATTGCCTATGTGCTTGAAGAAAATTTTTGGAACGGCAGAAGATCCATACAGATGAGGTTGAAAGATATCCATGTAGAATCGAGAGCCGAGTCGGTCGAAATTTGAGGAAACCCGATATTCCGCATTGTGTTAAGAATGAAAAGCTCTTATATTTGAATTCTTTCAAAGAGGGACTGTAGCTCAGTCGGTAGAGCAACGGACTGAAAATCCGTGTGTCGGCGGTTCGATTCCGCCCGGTCCCACTTTTGATGAAAGCCTTGTGAGACATATTGTTATGATCTTGCAAGGCTTTTTTTATTACAGATCTTCCAGGTTTGGCTCCAGATCCGCAAACTCTTCAGGTATAAGCGGGTTTTGCAGGGTAAAAAGCACCCGCTGATCCATATCCAAGTCATTTACAATATCAGAATAGTAGTCGTTAAAAATGGCATCCAGTGCTCCGGAATCAATCATTTTTTGAAGTCCGAGATTCACTCTTTCTGCCAAATCCGGCATGTCCGGATTCACATAAAAAACCAATGGAAACGGATAAAAAAGCATTATATGCTGATCGATGACAAGTCCGTCCTGTTTTGATGCGCGGTTTTCAAAAACACCTTTTACTTCGTTCGCCCCGTAGGCGCTGTAGTCAAAAAGACCTGCTTTCAAACGTTCAAAAATATCATTGAAATCACCGTCTTCAACTACATTGTATCCGTTGTGTCTGAAAATAGTGGCATCGCTCCAGTCCGATGGAATTCCATGCTGAAGCTCTTGAAGTTCTTCGGGATTTTGAATGCTGCTGAAACGTCCGGTATCCTCAGCCCTGATGATGGGAATTCTATATCCGAGCAGGTTTTTTGCAAGTGGCTTTGGGATTACGATCATGTCGTCATCCTCAAACTTTTGATTTCCGGCAATTGTCACAAACAGATGGTGTCCTTTCTCTCTGAAAACGGTAGCTTCTTCCATTCCGGGATATTCTGTGAGATTTTCCTGAATTTCCCAGGCCCCGAATTCAGGTTCTGTGATTTTTAATACTCCTTCAAGAACCTCCCTTTCATAATCCTGCCTGATTTCAGATCGATTTCCATTCCAAAAATCAATGACAGTGGTATCGGAAACGGATGAGGTTTGCTGACTTTGATCCTTGGTGTCGCCGTTTGTACAAGCTCCCAAACATAGAGTTGCAATCATTCCAATTGTAAATTTAAACATAGAAGTTTTTTAATTTTTGTGATTATAAATGTCGAAGAAAACAAGCCCGGTAAATCTCTTTTCATGTAAAGTAACACCGGCCGTTCACCTATACAAATAACGCCCTGTTTTTTCGGACGTTGTTTTGCTTAGCTGCGGAGGTGTGGTACCGGTGTGTTTTTTATAGAAATAGCTAAAATATTCCTACAGAACCGTTGCGGGGCCTCTCACCCCCGCAACTTTCAACGATAAAGCCAGTGCAAGCCCGTAACTGAGATGCATTACCAAACCACCCGCAAGTACCAGCCGCGGCCCAAATTTCGGTATAAAAAATGCCAAATGATTCTCCGGCAGGCCAGCACCACTCTGCAAAAAAGAGATCATGGTCATCACAAATGTTGCAATTAAACCACAGATTACGGTTCTCCAAAATACAGTTGTACTCATCATAATAATTACAATTTAGTTTGTAGCATAATCGGCAGACATTTAATGGGGTCTCTATTCGCAATGCGATAAAAAGCGTAACTTATCGCAAGCCCATAATTATTTAGAAGAGTTCCAAAAAAGCAGACCTTTCGGCAGTTACATGTATTTCTCAAAATAATAAGATACATTTTAGAAACGATGGCTGACTAAACGCACGGGTCAGTCTCTCAGTGAATAAAAAACACAGTGTTTAAAATGCAGTCCAATCTAAAAGGCAGCAATATGAGAAAACAATTGTACATC
>CAZFAJ010000128.1:0-6254 GCA_964517005.1 uncultured Balneolaceae bacterium
ACCGCGGCTCATCCATTACCGTTCGGCTTTAGCCAACGGCAAGTAGATAGCTTGATAATCGGGGCTTCAGCCCCAAAACGAAAAAACAGATTCAACTCAGATTAACAAAAATTCAAAATCCAAAACTCAAAACTCAAAATTCCCAATCTTACCCCCGCGATCAGGAAACGGAATCTCAAGCTGCTTCCCCAGCGATGCTTCGTTCAGGTTCAGATTCGAAACCGTAACCCCGATCAGGCGTACCTCTCTCATTCCCGCTTCCGTATCTTTCAGCAGGTGAAGAGCCAGCTCTGATATCTCACACGAACTGCTCAGATAGTGCTGCACAGAAATACTGCGGGTTACCGTTTCAAAGTTTTTATACCTGATTTTCAGGGTAACCGTCTTTCCCTCTGCATCCAGTTTTTCCATGGCGGATGCCACCTTGCCCGAAAGCTCACGGATAAACGATTCAATCCACTCCATATCGATGACATCCTCCGAAAACGTCCGCTCCTTGCCAATCGACTTCCGGATTCTGTCCGGTTTCACTTCCCTCAGGTCAATGGCGCGGGCAATTCTGTAATAGTGATGGCCCGATTTCCCAAACTCCTTAACCAGGTCCACCTCGTCCCACTCCTTCAGATCTTTTCCCGTATAGATACCGAGCAGTTCCATCTTTTTTTGGGTTGCTTTTCCAACTCCGTGAAATTTCGAAATCTCAAGGGATTCAACAAAATCTTCCGCCTCGTCCGGCTGAATCAGATATAACCCATCGGGCTTGTCCATATCGGAAGCGATCTTTGCCAGAAACTTGCTTGATGAAATTCCGGCAGATGCAATGAGCCCTGTCGCCTCCCTGATCTTCTTTTTGATCTCTTTTGCAATCAGGGTAGCAGAGGGATTACCGACATGATTGAAAGTCACATCCAGGTAAGCTTCATCCAGGGAGAGAGGTTCAACCAGGTCTGTGTATTCGTAGAAAATCTCCCGGATTTGATGAGATACCTGCTTGTAGACATCAAACCGTGGCTTCAGGAAAATGGCTTTGGGACAGAGCCTCACCGCCCTTGATGCCGGCATAGCCGAATGAACACCAAATTTACGCGCTTCGTAACTGGCAGCAGCAACCACTCCCCTTCCCTGGGGTGATCCGCCAACAACAACCGGCTTGTTTTTATATTGCGGAAAGTCACGCTGCTCAACAGATGCGAAAAATGCATCCATATCAATGTGTATAATCTTTCGAATTGCGGCACCGCCTCTGTCCTTCATTGCATGAAAATCTCTGTTGTTAGATCAGCAAACAAATGGAAAAATCCGTACATTCACTTCGGGTTAAAAGTAAAAGAATTACAAAAACAATTTATTCAATTTTTATGGAAGAAGTTAACGGAACAACAATTTACTGGCTGATTTCTATCGGTCTGATGATTGGCTACGTGATCTGGCTCTTTATGGGAAAACGATGTATGAACCTGACCGGAAACCTGATTGGAGGGGTAACGGGTGCTGTTATTATAGGAGTTTGTGCAATCTACCTGAATCTTGCCGGTTCTCTTGTCTATGCATCAATCGGATCTTTAGCCTTTTTATTCCTGGTAAATATTTTCAGTACCAAAATCGAGCACAGTGATCAGGCTCAAACCACATCGTGAAAATGTAACTCTGTTTTGAAACTTCCGCCCATTTATGGATATGTAATCTGGCTTCTGCCTGAACAAGAGAGATCCCGGGAGTTGCGGGGAATCATTGAAGAGCTTGCACAAACCTGTCATTCAGTCTCTTTTGTGCCTCATATCACTCTGACCCCCTGCCCGGATGATATACCTTTGGCAAAACTGAAATCCATTTGTGAGAAGCTTGCCAAAAACGTTGACCCCCTTCAACTGGATACGCTTGAAATTGGCTCACTGAATAATAATTATCAAAGTTTGTACATACAAATAAAGAAATCCGGCCAGCTTATTGAACTCAGGGAATCTGCCCGGAAAGAGGCAGGGCTTGATCAGGAGGATTCCTATATGCCTCATCTGAGTTTATTCTACGGATTTCTCAGCGATAAGCGGCGAAGCGAGATCACGGATTCATTGAAAGACTTTATTCCGGAAAAGATCATTGCAAACCAGCTTGCCCTGGTACAATTAAACGGAACACCTGATACATGGCAGGTTGTGTATTCGGTTTCCATGGCTATGAGCGAAAAAAATTAATAATGCCGGGCGGGGTATAAAAAACTAATAGTTGAATCTGATTCACAATTTCACGACAATCAACTCATATAAATTTGAACGAATAAATAAGCAAAACAGATGTCAGGATATAAGTTTTTTGAAGAGGTTAACAAGAACTTCGACCGCGCTGCTTCCTACACAAAATTTGACGAGGGGTTGCTTACACAAATCAAAATCTGCAATGATGTTCTTCATGTTACTTTTCCGCTTGAAAAGGATGATGGTACCATTGAAACCATTCATGCCTGGAGGGTTGAACACAGTCACCATAAACTTCCTACAAAGGGTGGTATTCGTTATAGTATGACCGTAAATGAAGATGAAACAATGGCACTTGCTGCCCTGATGACCTATAAATGCGCAGTTGTGGATGTGCCTTTTGGTGGTGCAAAAGGCGGTATAAAGATTGATAAATCCAAATACACCGCCGGTGAGCTCGAAAGAATCACCCGGAGGTATACCCATGAACTTATAAAAAAGAATTTCATTGGCCCCGGCTCAGATGTGCCGGCACCCGACTACGGCACCGGTGAACAGGAGATGGCCTGGATATTGGATACGTTTCGTCAGTCTGTTAGCGACATAAACGCAGAGGGATGTGTAACCGGTAAGCCTGTTACCATGGGCGGAATCCGGGGAAGGAAAGAAGCAACCGGGCGTGGTGTCTTTTTTGGAATCCGGCAGGCTTGTGAACACAGAGACGATATGGATTCTCTTGGCCTCAAACCCGGCCTGGAGGGTAAAACATTTGTAATTCAGGGTTTGGGAAATGTAGGATATCATGCTGCTAAATATATGATCGAAGGTGGTGCAAAGCTGATCGGGGTGGCTGAAATGGAAGGCTCCATTTACAATGAAGACGGAATCAGCCTTGAGAATCTGATAAATTACAGAAAAGAGACCGGTTCAATCATAGGTTTTGAAGGAACTGAGGAGTTAGCTAATAACAGTGCTGTGCTTGAGATGCCTTGCGATATCCTGGTTCCGGCAGCCCTTGAGAATCAGATAACTGAAAGCAACGCGGAAAATATAAAAGCAAAGATTATAGGTGAAGCTGCCAACGGACCAACAACCGCGGGAGCCCATGATCTGCTGAAGGAACGGGGATGTCTGATTATCCCGGATAACTATCTGAATGCAGGCGGGGTCACCGTTTCCTATTTTGAATGGCTGAAAAATCTGCAGCATGTGCGTTTCGGGCGGATGGGAAAACGATTCGAAGAGAACAGTTATCGTAAAATTTTGTCGGTAATTGAGAATTTGTCCGACCGAAAATTCAGTAACAAAGAGCTGGGCTATCTTGCCATGGGCGGCGGCGAAAACGAACTGGTTGATTCAGGCCTTGAAGAGACAATGAGTAACGCCTATGATGAAATTAACGAAATTCGAAAAGAGCTTGATGTTGACCTGAGAACGGCGGCTTTTATAAGCTCGATCAACAAAGTGGGAATCATTTACGAAGAGATGGGAATATTCCCCTGATCTTTAAAAGGACCAGAATCTTCCCTCAAAAAGAAAGCCCCCATCCTTTTACGGATAAGGGCTTTAAGAGGCTTCAAGCCATTTGGCTTATGGATAAAGTGCAATCAATATCCTGACTTGGTAACCATTTTTTTGCTGCCCTGCGAGGCAACAACCTAAACCAAAACAAACACTACATTCAGTAGCTACGACGTAGACGAACAAAGGTTGCAATTTGTTTTATCAATATTGTAAAAAATTGTTTTATGGCTTTTTTTCTGATCATGTTTTTGTTCCCGCTTTCAATTATTCTCCTTTCTGTATACCTCGCTTATTTCAAAAAACCTAACCGCTGAAACTGCGATGGACGAACAGCAAATCGTAAATCTTTCTGAAGATGCACCTCTTGAGTATGCCGTTGCTGCTTTTATTCTTTATCTGCTTGTGACCTGGATTGTCAGCCTCTTTACTAAACCGGCACCCGAAACGGAAAAGGCGTTTGAGGAGATGTTTGATTAATCAGAATTCAAAATCTGATCTAGTATCTTCATGTTCTCTTTTGCATCCTCCAGGGGAGTGGGTACATCCGTATCCTCAAGTATCGCTTTTGCAAACAGATCCCCCTGAATGGTGAACTGATTGCACGGTTCGAACCGGATTGTTTCAACAGTATCACCGGAATAAAGATAAAGTTCGGTTTCACGATCAACGGGAGGGTTAAACGGCATATTCATCTCAATACGCGCAGTTGTTCCCATGATCTGAACGTGCTGCAGGCCTGCACACTGCATGGAACAGGTAAATGTGGATGTGCCGGTGTTAAAATCAAGAAGTCCGGATGAGAGAACATCAACATCATACTCAGGGTGAAACTTTGTAATACTCTGTACCTGATCAGGGTTTTTATCAAAGAGAAATCTTGAGAGCGATATATTATAGCATCCTACATCCATCAGGCCGCCGCCGCCCATTCCGGGCTTAAACCGGATATTATCCGGATCATCCTTGTAGTATGTAAAAAATGAGTGGATAGATTTTAATGATCCAATCCGTCCCTCATCAATAAGACTTTTTGTGCGAACCCACCGGGGGTGATGGCGGTACATAAACGCTTCCATCACTTTCAGGTCAGGATATTTTGCCAACATATCGATTAATCTCTGTGCTTCGCCGGCGTTCAGGCCAATTGGTTTTTCACACAAAACATGCTTTCCTGCTTCCAGTGCTTTGATGGACCATGGAACATGCAGATGATTGGGCAGCGGAATATAGACCGCATCAATATCCGGGTCACCAAGCAATTCTTCATATGAAGAATACGATTTTGATATACCAAGCGATTCAGAGGCCCGGGCCGCCCTGTCCCTGTCTCTGGATGCGATAGCTGTAACCTTAGTGTACTCCCCGGCCTGCATGGCGGGAATTACCTTTTCAATACCAATTTTTGCTGTACTTAAAACGCCGAACCGGATTCTGTCCATATTGATTCTCTATTTTAAAAGTGAAATGATAGTCTGTATCTGAATATATGAATTTATAAATCACTATTTGATTTGACTGAAAATTTTGAATTTCGATTCAAAAAATATATAATATATAAGCACTTACACCGTTTTAGCATGTGATAGCATTAGAAGTAATTTCACTAAAATTTTAACGAAATTGCCATGCCATGACCGAGAGAAAAAAGCCCGATGCCGATCTGAGAAACTACTATACCGTAATATTGGAATTTGGACTAATTCTTGCCCTTGCCATTTTTATTGTAGCTGTGAATCTTGATTTACGGAGTGAATCCACGGAGGATTACCAGGTTGAAGAGCAGGAAGTAGTCGAAATGGAAGAGATTGAGATTACAAAACATGTGGAGACTCCGCCGCCCCCACCTCGTCCGCCGGTTCCGGTGGAAGTTCCGAATGATGAAATTATTGAAGATGTGGAAATAAATATTGATGCGGAAATGACGCTTGACGGGCCATTAAGTACTCCGCCTCCGCCTCCGCAGGAAGAGGAAGAAGAAGAGGAAGATTTTTTCGTCGTTGTTGAGGAAATGCCCGAATTAATCGGAGGTTTGGGAGAACTTCAAAAGAAAATAAAGTATCCCGAAATGGCTCGGCGCGCGGGTATAGAAGGCCGTGTAATCATCCAGTTTATTGTAAATGAAAAAGGTCAGGTTGAAAATCCGAAAGTGATGAGAGGAATTGGCGGCGGCGCTGATGAAGAGGCACTGAGGGTAATACGTGAAGCAAAATTCCGTCCGGGGATGCAGCGCGGACAGCCGGTCCGTGTACAGTACAGTCTGCCAATTGTATTTCAGTTACAGAATTAACCTTTTTATATAATTTTTAAAGATCTCAATGTAAGGCCATCAGACCGATCTGGTGGTCTTTTTTTTAGTCCAATCTCTTCAAATAAATTCATCCTTTTTTTTCTTTTAATAACCATACAAACAAAGCTGAAGGCCTGACGCATCACGAACCTGCATTCTGAATGACTGCAGGTTCTCATAAACAAACCGTTGAGTTAGGATTTGAAAACTTGTATCTTTGATGCTCTTTAAATTATTGATTGCGCCCGTAG
>CAZFAJ010000129.1:0-6165 GCA_964517005.1 uncultured Balneolaceae bacterium
TTTCCCTTCTTTGTGGATTGTGATATCTCCCCCACCCTCAGATTGAGTTCAGAATCAATCGCATTGATAATACTTGTTTTACCCACTCCGGACTGACCGATAAAAACCGACATTTTACCGGCTAATTTATCTTCAAGAGGCTTTATTGAATCAGGTTCAAAAACAGACGTATGCAGTACATCGTACTGAAGGCCCCGATACAGATCTGTCAGATCATCTAACAGAGCTTTGTCTTTTGGATTCGCCAGGTCCGTTTTATTGAAAACGATGCCTGCATCAATCTCATAAGCTTC
Source organism: uncultured Balneolaceae bacterium (assembly GCA_964517005.1). Taxonomy (GTDB): domain Bacteria; phylum Bacteroidota; class Rhodothermia; order Balneolales; family Balneolaceae; genus CAYVBJ01. The sequence continues at coordinate 294 of CAZFAJ010000129.1, forward strand.
GCAGGTTACGAGAAACCGGTCAATAAAACCGGTCTTGATTCTCGGATTTCTTACGGATTGAACCACCCATCCCTGATCCACATTAGCAACCAGAATTTGCTCGGTATGCTTGTGGCGTACCGCGTGCCTTGGTATGTAATTCTCCCGCGAATGAATTTTTGTGACGGAGCCTGTGCCATCACTGCCGGTTGTGAAATCCACCTTATCTCCAACCGCAACCGGATTGGTGACATTGGCTTCCTGAAGCCGGAACTTACCGGGCAGTCTGCAATCAACAATATCACCGCCTGAAGCAACCTTATACCACTTTCCGGTTGATTGTATAACAGTTCCGGTTTTCGTCATTTCCAAATAATTACTCCATTGCCACCGTCTCTTCTGCAGAGTCTTTTTTATTATTGGAACCGGTTATTTTGTGTTTGTGCTCTTCAGAGACTTTGAAGAAATCACCCGGATCCTGTACCCTCTCTTTTTCAAGTACAATATCCGGCAGGTTTTCCATCCTTGCCAGGTATTGAACTTCAAGATCTCCCATCACTTCGGATTCAATTTCGGCAACATCCTTTTCATTCTTTTTGGGAAGTAATACTTTTTTAATACCCGAACGTTTGGCTGCCAGAACTTTCTCTTTAATACCGCCGACTGGCAAGATTAAACCGCGAAGGGTAATTTCACCGGTCATTGCCAGTGTGCCCTTCACCTTTCGCTGTGTAAATATTGATGCTACTGCAGAAAATAGGGAAACACCTGCAGAAGGACCATCTTTGGGCACAGCGCCCTGTGGCACGTGAATATGCAGGTCCCAGTAGTTGAATGCATCCTGTGGAATATTCAATTCCTCTGAATGTGCCCTCAGGTAACTGAGTGCCAGCATAGCTGACTCCTTCATCACCTCTCCAAGCTGTCCGGTAATATGAAGTTTGCCATTGCCCTTGGAAACACTTGCCTCTATAAAGAGAATATCACCACCGTAGGGAGTCCACGCCAGCCCGGTTGCAACACCCGGAACTGTTGTTCTTTCAGCTGCTTCGGAAAAGTATTTCTGTTTTCCAAGTATATCTTCAACATCGTCAACTCCCACGCTGAACTCCTCAATTTCACCGGAAGCAATCTTGGCTGCTACGTTCCGGCACAACGCTCCCATCTGACGTTCCAGGTTACGAACGCCCGATTCACGTGTATATTCATCGATAACTCTCTGAATGGCAGCCTTGGAAATTTTAAATTGCTTTTTGGTTAAACCATTCTCTTCTACCTGTTTCGGAATGAGATATTTTTTTGCGATCTCAATTTTTTCCTCCTGTGTATAACCGCTGATATGAATAATTTCCATACGGTCCCTGAGCGGAGCCGGAATGGTTTCAAGTGAATTGGCCGTTGCGATAAACAATACTTTTGAAAGATTATATTCAACTTCCAGGTAATTATCTGTAAAAGAATCATTCTGCTCAGGATCCAGTACCTCAAGAAGAGCAGATGTGGGATCTCCCCTGAAATCGGAACCGACTTTATCAATCTCATCAAGCATCATAACCGGGTTCCCTTTTCCCGCTTTCTTCATGGCCCGCAATATTCGTCCCGGTAGTGCACCGATATAAGTTCTCCGGTGCCCCCTGATTTCGGCTTCATCATGAATGCCGCCAAGGCTGAACCTCTCAAACTCTCGGTTCATTGCACGCGCAATCGACTTTCCCAGAGAAGTTTTTCCCACACCGGGAGGGCCATAAAAACAGAGTATCGGCGCTTTCATATCTTTTTTAAGCTTCAGTACAGCAAGGTATTCAATAATCCGCTTTTTCACTTTTTCAAGGCCGTAGTGATCCTCATCCAAAATTTTACGGGCTCTTTTTAAATCCAGCTTGTCTTTGGAATATTCTCCCCATGGAAGTTCAAGAATCCACTCAATATAGCTGTACAAAATGCCATAATTAGGTGATGAATTGGGAGTCATTTCAAGCCGCTGCAACTCTTTTTCTACCGTTTCCCTGGCATCTTCACTCAAACCTTTTTTTTCAGTGAGTTTCTTGCGAAGCTTTTCAACATCCTGTACTTCACTATCTTCACCAAGAGCTTCCTGAATCGCTTTCATCTGCTGACGCAGGTAAAAATCACGCTGCTGATCATCGATGTCGGATTTCACCTTGGTTCTGATCTCTTCACTGAGATTCAGCACCTGCAGCTCCTTGTTCAGATGTTCCATAACCTTATCAAGCCTGTTAGAGAACCTCTTAATCTCAAGAAGTTCCTGCTTGTCCGCCAGGGTAACCTGCAGATTTGAAGAGATAAAATTCAGAAGAAACGTTGGGCTTGATATATTGTCAATGGCAATTGAAGCCTCCGACGGAATATTCGGAGAGAGATTTACAATCTTGCTTGCGGTCTCTTTTATGGATCTCATGGAAGCATCCAATTCAATACCACTGATATCCATATCTTGTTTGAAGGGCTCAATATTGGCCCTGAAAAATGGATCCGTTTGGGTTATCTCATCAATCCTGAATATGCTTCTGCCCTGAATAACCACGCTTTTACTGCCATCCGGCATTTTGATAAGCTTCAAAATCTGCGCAACAGTCCCTATTTCATAGATATCATCTGCATCGGGGTCCTCAACAGACTCATCCTTCTGCGCAACAACGCCAATGGTTTTATTGGATTCATAAGCCTCTTTTACGAGCGCAAGAGACCGGTCGCGCCCAACTGTGATAGGGACAACAACACCCGGGAACAAGACTGTGTTTTTAAGCGGAAGAATCGGGATGTTATCAGGTATTTCAGATTCCGTAAGCTTCTTCTCCTCTTCTTCGCTCATCAGGGGAATCGCTTGTTCAAAATCATCAAAACTTTCATTTTGATCTTCAAACGCAGTTTTGATTTTAAAATTTGAATCGAACATATAAAATATAATTTCTTTGTTTATTGAATGACTTGTTGGAGAACAAAATGAAAGCCAAATACAATGATGCTACCATAACGTCAGAACAATGCAATCTGTTCTGCCAATTTGAAAGATCCTTTCTGTATCCTGCCAGTTGGTCAGGCGATTCATACATACCCTTGCTTATAGTTTAAATAATCAATGTTTGGCAAACAACTTTATCAGCCTTATAACAAAATAATTAAAAGAGTCATGGTATAAAGATCTTAACAGCCCCTATCGACACACCCGCAAGTTCAGTAGTTGGTCCTGCAGAACGGTTGCGAAGCTGAACAGATGTACTAATTTCAAAATGGGTCGTTTCAATACCAAATCCAAAGCTATAAAAGCCGGGGGTTTCTGTTGCCAGACGCGTTCCCGCACGCAGCGGCAAAAACGGAAACGGCCTCACTTCGGTTCCCAGAAAAGTGACTAATTTCGTGGTATTTATTGCATTATTTGTCAATCCCAGGCTAATATCACTCATAACCTTAAACCAATTCAATTGAATAAGAGCCCCGGCGTTCATTGCTGTTGGCAGGATTGTTGAAAAATTATTAGTAATGATATCAGATTCAAAAAGCGGGTGATTGCCGTCTTCATTTAAAAAAGAGAGAAACTGTCCCGGTATGCCGCGAAAAACAGTGCCGGACAGTTCCCCTGTTTCCTGCAAAGTCTCCGTCTCTTCTTCAATGATCTGTTCCTGTGCATTATCCGAATAGCTGATAAATCCAACATCAGTTATTGAAAAACTGATTCGAAGAGATTTTTTTGTTTCACTCTCCATACGCTGCAGTGTCGAGATATCTTTTCCGAGCGGCATCAAAAAGGTAAGGCCGAAATCAAGTCCCGCTCCAAATCCCGCAGGACTGAAAAAATCCGCAAAATCAAGATGCCTGTCAATGGCGGTTTGAGGATCTCCTGTTAAAAGAAAGGATGTTGTGGCATCGCTAAAATCACTACTTGTTAATTGTTCGTAAGAAAAACGCCGGTTCCATGGGCCGTCTGATTCCCTTGTAAATTCGTTTGAATATTTAACACTTTGAAAAGCTCCTCCAACCACAAGTTTGGGTGCAATGCCGATAATTACTTCATTCAGCCGTGGAGACAGCCCATTAAGAAAAGTGAAGGATTCAGCAAATCCAAATGACAATTCGTGTATGGTCTGAAATTCAGAAACCAGTGATCGGTCAATGATTTTCAGATCACCTTTCAGAATTGGTTCATCGGTGTAATAACCCCGTCCTGTCACATAGCGTCCGCCTGCCCGGGTTCTGAGACTCAATGCGTACGACCTTCCCGGCCGGTTCCACTTCAGGCCGAACCAGTAAGTTTCGAAGCGAAACAGGTGCTGCGACTGCAGACGTTCACCCGGAAAGTTCCGGTCTAAGATATCCTGTCGTTTATCAAGTCCGATGTCCTGATCTGTCACACCCGGCTCAAACGGCGAAAACAGGTCACCAAAGTTATCAATTTGTGCGCCAGTTCCGAATTCACGAAGTACCGGCTGCGTGGCGGCACCAAATGCACCGATTGTAATTTCAAACCTGTTTTGTTTATCCCGGATAAATAAATTGGCAGGATTTAAAAACAGTGCTTCATATCCTGTAATATATGCAGTTCCGCCTCCTCCGAGAGCAGTATTCTCCGGAGATAATATAATTTGTGACTGCACTACACGAGCACCGGCCAAAACCGTAAGCAAAATTGTTAAATAAAATAGCCGCAAAAAGTGTCCTTCCAATTCGGTCTGATCTTTAAGTGTATTGCCGGTAAAATTCAAAGATAAGCTTAAATATGTTGAATTTTGAAATTGTAAATCAATAAATTACCAAAAAGAAACAGTTTATTATTCATGTACTTAAGTTGTGCCCGGAAAGTCTTCCGATAAATCATAGATACGAATAGAAGTATAATGCCCTTACGACAAATTGAAGTAGTAATTCCCGAAGAGGATAAACAGGCATTTGAAAAATTGCTTGAAGATGATTCCGTAAAGCACTTCTGGCAGGATCTGTCGGATACTTCGGGTTATATGCTTAAAGTTTTGGTTGATGCGGCCGATACCGAACAGTTTCTTGACAAGGCTGAAAAACTATTCGGTGAACGCGAGGATTATCGCCTGGTCATGATGTCGGTTGAAGCCACAATTCCCAGGTACGAAGAAAATGAAGAAAAAGAGAAAGAAGAAAAGGAAAGTGATCCTGAACCATGGGAAGAACCGCTAAAAGGATTGAGAGTAAGCCGGGAAGAACTCTACTCGGATATATCAGACGGAATTAAACTGACAAGAACCTACATGGCTATGGTTGTTTTATCAACAATCGTAGCTGCACTGGGTATTTTAAGAGATAATACAGCAGTGGTGATCGGGGCTATGGTTATTGCACCTTTACTCGGCCCTAATGTTGGCCTTGCTTTATCTACCGCCCTGGCAGACCTTAAACTGGGCCGTTTATCACTTTTAACGAATATTGCCGGGCTTGCAGCAGCATTTGCCATCTCTGTGGCTCTCGGAATATTTATGAATGTTGATCAGGATCTCTACCAAATCGCAAGCAGAACTCAGCTCCACTTATCCGATATCGCTCTTGCTCTGGCTTCAGGTGCAGCAGGTGTTCTTGCTTACACTGTAGGGATGTCGGCTGCTGTTATCGGGGTGATGGTTGCCGTTGCTCTCCTGCCGCCTCTTGTAGTAACCGGCTTACTGGCAGGTGACATGCAGTGGGAACTTGCCTTTTTTTCATTTATTCTAACACTTACAAATGTCATCTGTGTAAACCTGGCGGCCGTAGCTACCTTTATTATTCAGGGGGTTCGACCGAGGAGATGGTATGAAGCCGAACAGGCGAAAAAAACAAACAGAATTGCACTTTCAATCTGGATTTCTCTGATGATAGCATTAGGGGTGATTATATATTTTGCGGGATAGGTTTGTTGATCTGTTGGCTGACA
>CAZFAJ010000130.1:0-6153 GCA_964517005.1 uncultured Balneolaceae bacterium
ATTTACCAAATCATTCACGGTATCATGCCAAATCAAATATCAAGAAAAAGTTTTTTGAAAAAATCTGCATCGGCATTTGCACTGTCTGCTGTTGCATTTCCAAATCTTAAAATTTCTAATCAAAAAAAGAAACTGGGAGTGGCCCTTGTCGGACTTGGCAGTTACAGCTCAGGGCTCCTGGCTCCCGGACTTCAGCTGACTGAACACTGTGAACTGAGAGGAATTGTGACCGGAACACCCTCAAAAATCCCCGGATGGCAGCAGAAGTATGGCATTCCGGAAGGCAATGTTTACAACTACAATAACATGTACCAGATTGCCGATAATGATGATATTGATGTGATCTATATTGTGGTTCCAACCGGTTTGCATGCTATTTATGCTATGACAGCAGCCGAAGCCGGCAAGCACGTCTGGTGTGAAAAACCGATGGCTATAAATGTGCAGGAGTGTGAGGCAATCATCAGCGCTGCCAAAAAAAATAAAGTACAGCTGACAATCGGCTACAGGATGCAGCATGAACCAAACACGCAAACCATTATACGATACGGCCGTGAAGAGACCTACGGGCCTGTCCGTGAGGTCCAAACCGGTGCCGGGTACAACGGAGCACACCGTGATCCGGAAAACTGGCGGCGGATTGCCGATCTTGGCGGCGGGGCACTGTACGATATGGGTGTCTATCCTATTAATGCAGCGAGGTATGCTACGGGTATGGAACCGGTTGCCGTGAAGGGACGGCAGTGGTCCGTGCGAAAAGAGATGTATTCAGAGGTGGATGAATTCACTGAATTCGAATTGATCTTTCCGGAAGGTGTAACCGCAAAAGGAGAAACCGCTTTTGGAAAATCAACAAACTACCTGGATATAACCTGCGAAAACGGCTGGTATCAGCTGCGGCCGTTTCAGAGCTATGGCGGGGTTCAGGGAGAAACCAGTGATGGCAAAGTACTTCCGCCAAATCCGAATCATCAGCAGGCGCGTCAGATGGACAATGATGCGCTGGCTATCAAAGAAAACAAGAACCCAATTGTGCCCGGTGAGGATGGTCTGAATGATATTCGCATTGTGAATGCAATTATGAAATCATCTGAAAGAGGAGGAGAAATTATTGATCTTTGACTATATCTCTGCAGTGATTTAACCGACTGAAGATGTGCCGGTATATTGCTTTTCGATTCCTCGCTTATCCAGCCTGTTCGCTTTTATGTAAATAACTGTTTTTCTGTTGCACGCCATTCACTCAATCATTATAATCACCAAGCTCTCTGTATTACTAAACCAACATACTATAAATGGCACCCAACAATAATTCTACAGGCACCGATCAGTATAAACATTCATTTTTTGGTCATCCAAGAGGACTGGCCACGCTCTTCTTTACAGAAATGTGGGAACGCTTCAGCTATTACGGAATGCGCGCCATTCTTGTTCTTTTCATGGTAGATGCTATCAGCCGAGGCGGGCTTGGCCTCGATGATAAAACAGCAACAGCTATTTACGGGCTCTATACAATGTTTGTCTATTTGCTGGCCTTGCCCGGAGGATGGCTGGCCGATAAATTTCTCGGTTTGCAAAAAGCCATCTGGTACGGAGGAATTATCATTGCATTGGGGCATTTCAGTATGGCCATTCCGGGAAATAATACTTTCTATCTCGGGCTGATACTAATTGTAATAGGTACCGGCCTGCTGAAGCCCAATATCAGCAGTATTGTGGGCGGTTTGTACGGTGATGATGAACAGGCAAGGCGTGATGCCGGCTTCTCCATATTTTACATGGGAATTAATATCGGCGCTTTTATCGCACCGCTCATCACCGGCTACCTTGGCGAGGGAATCAACTGGCATTACGGTTTTGCTGCGGCAGGTGTCGGAATGGTTTTCGGGCTGGTTCAGTATAAGATGACTGAAAAATACCTGGGAAATATCGGTGCTCAGCCAGAACAAATTGATGACCCGGTTAAACAATTAAAGCGTCACAAAAATATCAGAAACGGACTTTGGATACTGGCAAGTTTCTTTTCACTATTAGTACTGGGCGCCATGACAGGCATTTACACAATCAACCCGATTGCGATTGCCGATGCTTCCGGCATCATTATCTTCTTTCTTGTGATCGCATATTTCGTGTATGTGTACATCGCAGAAGAACTGACAGGAGATCAAAAAAAGAAAATCGGGGTCATTGCAGCACTCTTTATTTTTTCAGCGATCTTCTGGTCCGGGTTTGAGCAGGCCGGATCATCCCTGAACCTGTTTGCGGAACGTTATACTGACAGAAACATCTTTGGATGGCTGATGCCTGCAAGCTGGCTTCAGTCTGTAAACCCTGTGTTTATCATTGTACTTGCTCCTGTATTCGGTTGGCTCTGGGTGGCACTTGCCAAAAAAAACCTGGAACCTTCAACACCTGCGAAATTTGCACTTGGATTGATTTTCCTGGGATTGGGTTTTCTTGTGATGATGTTTGCCTCTTATTACGTTATTGGCGGTAACCAGGTACTGCCCACCTGGCTGATTATGACATACCTGCTGCATACCACCGGTGAGCTCTGCCTGAGTCCCGTGGGCCTGAGTGCGGTAACCAAACTTGCTCCTAAAAAACTTGTTGGTCAAATGATGGGAATTTGGTTTATGAGTGTTGCATTTGGCAATCTGATTGCCGGTCGCGTGGCCGGTCAGTTTGACCAGGATGCAATTGCAGCTGACCCGACCCTTCTTCCGGAACTATTCTGGATTATTGTAATGACAACGGTAGGAGGCGGCCTGCTGCTTCTTTTCTTTAGCAAACCAATCCGCAAACTGATGGGAAATATCCATTAAAACCGTATGCCGTATTTAAACTTCTGGCAAATTAGATGCATTTTTTGGTTTCAGTTAAACGCTGATAATTATTTCAACAAGTTCGGCTATGTTTCTTATTTTAAAAGTAAGAAACAATTAATAATCAACGAACAATTATGATCCCATCTTTTAAACATGCAGCCGTTGCACTTGACTTATCAGAAGCAAGTGATCTGATTGTCAGCTACCTGGTAAATTTCAAGGAGTTTGAAACAACCAGATTTACATTGGTTTCTGCTGTCTCGATCCCCCACACATCAGAACGATTTGAGATTAAAACAGAAGAAAAAAGGAAAAAATTAGAAACTTACAAACAGAAACTTGAAAAAGAGGGGTTTGAGGTTGATATCGACTTGAGAATAGGGACTCATTTTTATCCGCCGACTGAAATACTCACTTCTGCTGACGAACACGGAGCAGAGTTCGTGATAATCGGAAATCGCGGCCAAAGTAAAGTTCAGGAATTACTGTTGGGCAGTACTGCTACAGAATTATTGCAGAGATCCGAACTTCCGGTATTCTTGCTGAATATGAATGTTGAACTTATTTCTGATTCACCGGAAGACCGTAAACTGATCTTGTCAGAAGAAACATCCAACGCTTTAAAACATGTCTTACATCCCACTGATTTTTCAGAGACTGCTTTTCGGGCTTATGAAGTACTCAAACATTTAGACAAGAAAGAAAAATTTGAAAAAGTATCATTTATTCATGTACAGGGGCCCAACGCTATTGCCTTGAAGGATCCTGTTAGCCTTGAAGAGCTGAATGAAAAAAACAGGGAGCAGCTTAATCAGATGCGCAATCAGCTTTCCAATAAAACAAGAAACGATTCGGATATTTTTATAACGTTTGGCCCTCCTGCAAAAGAGATCATTAAAACAGTTAAAGAACAGGGAATCACTATGATCATTATGGGGAGCCAGGGTAAGGGTTTTGTCCACGAGTTTTTCCTTGGCGGTGTAAGCAGCCAGGTTACCCGTTTCAGCAATATACCTGTTCTTCTTGTTCCGGCCGAGCGGGACTAATCCAACCAAATAGAATCATTAAGCCTGAGATCTCAAAGAGATAAACAGATGAAGAATCTGGCTATCTGAATTCTTTCATTAAATTAGCTGTTCATTTTACATTTTTTGAAAAAGAATTGACGAAAATATGGCCGAATCTCATGGATTTTAAAGTTGAAAATAATACCTTATTATCAGATGCTATCAAGTCTGCCAATTTAACTTATATAAAAACATTTATGGCTTTTGCATTAGGAATGACTATTAAAATAAAATGCAAAAATTAAAAAACTACCCCACAGATAAATTATGAAGGAAATCTTCTCTTACATTAATGAAAACAGTAAAAAATTTGAAACTGAACTTTTTGAACTTCTCCGCATACCCAGTATAAGTACCGACAGTGAAAGAAAAGACGATGTTGTCAGAGCTGCAAAATATCTTGAAACCCAGCTCAAATCCAACAACATGGATAAGGTTGAAATCTATGAAACCAAAGGGCATCCCATTGTTTATGCAGAGAAATGTCCGCATGCCGACAAACCCACAGTTTTAATCTATGGGCATTATGATGTTCAGCCTTCTGACCCGGATGAGTTATGGAACACACCGCCGTTTGAGCCAACTGTGATTGAAGGCAGAGTTTACGGTCGTGGTACCAGTGACGACAAGGGACAGTCATTCACTCATGTAAAGGCAGTAGAAGCTTATCACCAGACAGGAACAGAACTTCCCGTAAATGTGAAATTCATTTTTGAAGGTGAAGAGGAGATCGGTTCACCGAACCTGATCCCCTTTATCAAAGAGCATAAAGATATGCTCGACTGTGACATGGTTCTGATTTCCGATACCGCTATGTTTGATGAAGATCAGCCTTCCATTACTTATGGATTACGAGGACTGGCCTACATGGAGGTCCATGTTCAGGGTCCTAACCGAGATTTGCACTCCGGCGTGTATGGAGGTGCAGTGGATAATCCTGCAAATGTACTTTGTGAAATTATTGCAAAGTTAAAGAATGAAGATGGTATTGTTCAGATTCCCGGATTTTATGACCATGTGAACCCACTTAGTGAAGAGGACAGAAAAACTTTCGAGGAGCTGCCTTTTAGGGAAGATGCCTTTAAAAAAGATCTGGAGCTGGATGAACTGGATGGTGAAACAGGGTATACAACTTTGGAAAGAGCCACTGCAAGGCCTTCACTCGATGTAAACGGATTATGGAGCGGCTATCAAAAAGAGGGGGCTAAAACTGTACTGCCTGCCAAAGCAGGTGCAAAAATAAGTATGAGGCTTGTGCCCGATCAGGATCCGAACAGAATCTCTGAACTGTTTGCCAAACATGTTGAATCTCTTGCTCCGAAAACTGTAACTCTTGAAGTAAAAGCTCATCACGGCGGACACCCGGTAGTAATCGACCTTGATTTTTACGGCTTGAAAGCTGCTGCCAAAGCTTTTGAAGATGTGTACCAGACAAATGTACTGTTTTCAAGAGAAGGTGGATCCATCCCGATTGTTGCCGATTTCCAAAAAGTATTAGGTGTGAACTCTATACTTATGGGTTTTGGATTGACGCGTGATGCCCTGCATTCCCCCAATGAAAGTTTTGCTTTAAAAGATTTCCACAGGGGAATTAAAACTTCAGCCAGATTCCTGAAAATTCTACCGGAATATGCGAGTTAGTTCAGGGATAAAACACGAGCGGACACTCGCTCTGGTTTAATGTCGACTCATACTTGTCAATTATGTATAGACCTAAGCATTCCCGGTGCCAGTATTTTTCTGATCCCGAGGCATCAAGGATTCTATAAGGGTATTTAATTTTCGTTTAATTTTTTCATCCATCAAGTGATAGACCCGCCAATGGCCGGGCACAGTAACAGGGAAGTTCTTCAGGATAAAGTTAGACTTGTAATTCACCATGAACTGTTTCGGGTACAAAAAAGCCTGCAGTCCGCCTGGCGGACGATCAATCTTGTAACCCCGGAATTTGATTCCGGGGATTGGTGACAACCTGTTAATAGTAAGTGCCGTTAGGCACGGCCGATCCCCAAATCCTGCCACAGGCGGCGAACACTCTTTCCCAAACGTTTCCAGCATGTTTATATACTCTTTTCTGAAGCTCATTCTCCGTTGATGTTTCTGTTGGCTTTTGATATAAGCATGGGAACTGCTGAAGGAAGAACTGCCTGTATCCCGCATGTCATTCAAAACGTTGTGCCAGAAATTTGCTTTTATTGATCCTTTTCGAGGGTTTTGCTTTCAGCAGAAATCGTTCGTGCCTCCGGCACTTGCCCTGT
>CAZFAJ010000131.1:0-6075 GCA_964517005.1 uncultured Balneolaceae bacterium
TTCCTGTCTCACATCCCCGGGGGACGCTCAAAAAATATATCCACGGAGTCAGAAGCAATTCCTCCGAAAATGCCAATTCCGCCATCTACGTGGAAAATCACATTTTGAATTTCCCCCGGTGAAATGGTTGATCCGCCAAGTTGTACACTTTGAGAACGGAGAAGGTCATTCAAATTGCTGTCAATGGAATTGACAACCACCCTGTTCTCACCAAAAAATGCAACTCCGATCCAGGGGTACTTAATGGTTATGGTGCCGTCCGGATTTACATCAAAATTTCCTTCATTGATCAGGGGTGAATCATTGTTGACAAAATCCTGAGCTTCCAGATCATCATCTTCCGTAACGGTTTCTCTGTAGAAAGGAGTCAGGTTATTAAATACCGGATCAAATGATATTGTATTGATGACAAACACATTTTGGCGATTGTTGCCGGCGGGATTTGTCACCACCAGTTCGGGTTGCTCTTCTGATTGATAGACAGCAAACTCCGGAACATCATTGATGATCTTCAGGTCGCCTGGTATGGTTGTAACTGCGTTTAGCTCATCCTCATCTTCTTCTAATGTTATTTTTAACTGATAAGTGCGGCCAGGCTGTACCCTGTGGCTGCTGTTTTCGGGCAGGTAAACTCCATTTTGTTTCATGGTGAATTGAAAGGTTTCCTCCTCTGTCCCATTTTCACTCAGTAACAAGATGGTCACATTTGCATTTTCGAGGGCAGCTTCTTCAAAAATATATTCCTCATTAGCGGGCACCGTAGCAGATAGTTTCACGAACGGCAGCGGCCTGTTTGCAATCATATAGGATTCCACAACCGGAATTTCCGTAAAATTGTCCTCTTCGAATGAGTTGCAGCCGGCAAAAACAAAAATTACCGGTAAAATGAAAAAAAATAAATAATGAATTTGTCTGTACATGATTTTCAAAAATTTACAGTGTAGGATACGGATGGCACGATCGGCAGCAGGGTTACCTCATCGCGATCAACAGGATTTTCGTCAAAATCAAACTGAAAAAACCACACATTTCTGCGCGAATAGGCATTGATGATCTGAAAGTGCCACTCAGCCCTGCCCATATTAAAAAACGTACCAGACCGGATAAACCCAAAATCCAGGCGGTGGTAGGCAGGTAAGCGGGATGCATTCACGTTTCCGACCGTAAATACATTTCTGTCATCCGTTCCAAATGGCACATCTGAGAATGATGTCCGGCCCGACGGTTCTGTAAACGGCTGTCCGGTTGCATAATTAAATACGGCATTGGCACTCCACCGGTCAGACAACCTTAGATTTCCAACTACATTAAAATCATGCCGCCTGTCAAATTTAGGCGGAAAAAATCGTGCACCTGCTGCCGGGTTTAGTAAGTCGGTATTAAATCCCGGAAATTTTCTGCGCGTCTCGCCGTATGTGTATCCCAAAAATCCGGTTACGGTTCCCGTCTGTTTTTCAAACAGGAACTCTGCACCCCATGCATCTCCTTCTCCAAACCGGAACAGTTCAGAATAATCCAGACCCGCCTGATCTGTGATAAACGGATCCAGTTCAAACAGGTCTCTCATGGTCCGATAATAGAGTTCTGCATCTAAGGCAAATCCGCTGAAAGGGATTGTTTTGATACCCAGCACGAACTGATCCCCGAAAGATGGCGGCACTCCGTCGTCCGTTGTCAGCCAGAGATCGAACCCGGAAAAGGCCTCATTTGTAACCAGGGTCAGAAACTGATGATACCGCCCGTAGGCTGCCTGCAGGCGAACTTTTTCAGCCGGACGAAACTCAACAGATGCACGGGGAGACAGACGCAGGTAATTCCCCTCTGTAAAATAATTTGTGCGCACACCTGCGGCGAGTATCCATTGATCGGCAGGCTGCCATTTATTTTGCATGTACGCGGAAGAGTAATTGGTGTTGATCCGGTTATTGAAGGTGTCATTATTATCAAAGCTGTCATTAAAGTTCAGCTCCAGGTTGCCTGCCCACACTCCTGCTGAAAGAGTATTCGCGCTGTTCAGGTCAAATTCAAAATCGGCTTTCACAGAAATATCCAGGATATCGTTATCTCTCTCAAAAGGAGTGCCTGCTATTTCGAAGCCGGGCTTATTAAAATAGCGCGAGCCTGTCACAGTCAGGCTTCCGAATACCTTTTCTGAAAGTATTTTTTTCCATGATGCGCTTACCGTTTGATTGCCATACCTCAGCCCGATATTTGCATCATCCCTGAATGGAAATGAAACCTTGTCATTGCCGGCATAAAACGCAAGCGAAAAACGGTCATTTGGAGTGGGGTCAACATTAAATTTTCCATTGATATCCAGGAAATGAAAGCTGTTCGGAATGTTATCGGAACTGTTGCGCGCTATTGCCAGGAACGGCTCAAGGGTAGATCTCCGGATTGCCAGCATCCACGATCCGTTTTTGACGGGACCTTCCATAAATACCCGGGATGCCAGCAAACCGACACTAACGGCACCACCTGTACGGTTACGGTTTCCATCCTTGTTATAAACGGTAAGTACGGATCCTATTCGCCCCCCGTACTGAGCCGGGTATCCGCCTTTAAAAAGACGCACATCTTTCACCGCATCGGGATTGAAGGTGGAATAAAATCCAAAAAAATGGGTAGGGTTATAGACGGTTGTTTCATCCAGTAAAATAAGAGTCTGGTCGGGGCTGCCACCTCTTATATAGAGGCCGCTCGAAAAATCTGAAGCAGCTTTCACACCGGGCAGCAGCTGTACAGACCTGAATACATCCGGTATGATTACAGCCGGAAGATCTTTTATAAGCTGGGTAGTCAGCTGTGATGTTCCAATATTTTTCTGTTCCTCGGCTTCAGCCTCCGATTGAACCGTAACCTCTTCCAGTTCTATATTCTCGGGCACAAGCTGAATGTCCAGACGGAGGGATTCACCGGCTTCCAGGCTTATCTCCTTTTCAAAGCGCCTGTACCCGATATAGGTGGCAACCAGTGTGTAGTTTCCCGGTTCAATTCCCGTAATTGAGTAGTATCCCGAATTATTTGAAGAGGTCCCTTTGTTGATTTCGATCAGGGCTATATTAGCCAGCAGAAGAGTTTCACCTGTCTCTTTATCCGATACAATGCCATTCACAGAGGCAGTTTCCTGAGCTGCAACTGTGAACGGAAGGGTACCGATAACAATTAAGAATGCAATCAAGAGGCGTCTCCTTTGAAATAGCTTATTTCTCTTCTTCATGCAAAAGATTTGTCATAGATTATTGCATATATTCCATTATCGAATCTCACTAATCACGGCTTTCCTGTTATCGTTCCTGCCGGTCAAAATAAATTCCAACTAAAAACTGAATTTTCAAAATATGGCGGGTTCCTTTCTTTCTCGACGAGTAAAACTACAACCAAACCCGGACCTGTCCAAATCGCTCGTCTGTCGGGTTAAAAAAGATTTGGCCTTCGGGATGACTGTGGCAGGTTCCTTCCCTTCTTTCTCGTCAGACGACTGAGAGTTTATTATCCCTGGTGCATTTTTCCCAAAGTCGTCAGACGAGGGATGGACTCTTTGCCTTATCTTGCAATTAAAAACGTCACAAATCTGAATGCATTTTGCGAAATAACGGTTGTACAAAACAAAGGATTAAATATAAAATGTACGGTGAATACGAACATACGTTTATGTGTCCTTATTGCGGTAGTCAGATAGAAATGATTCTTGAACAATTTTATCCGGAACAGGAATATATTGAGGACTGTCCCGTATGCTGTAATCCGATCAAGATCAGTTACCGGTTTCAGGGAGAAACCCTAACCTTTTTTAACGCAGAATCCATTGAACAATAATTTACTTATATCACGTAACCTGAACATTGAAGAGGCCTGGAAAAAGGTGCTGAACGAGGTAAGAACAGCTGCCGGGGATCCCGGCCATCCGTTTCGTTATACCACACTTGCCACTGTTGATCAAAATGCATCGCCACGGCAAAGGATTGTAATTTTGCGAGGCTTTGAAAATGGCCTTGAGTTCCTGGTTTACACAGATAAAAGATCCGGCAAGGTTCATCAGATCAGGGAGAACAATTCTGTAAGCCTGCTGTTTTATGATGATCAAAACAAGCTTCAATTGCTGGTTAATGGAGATGCCTCAATCATTACGGAAGGCCCGGTTCATGAAAAACACTGGGAGAATCACGGCCGGAAACGGGCACACTCTTTCACATCGGTATTGGAGCCCGGAACACCCATCGGCCAACCCGAAGATGCATACGACTGGGATTTGGAAGATAACTCCAATTTCTGCCTGATCAGTATCAGAGCAACGGAGATGGAGTTTTTACAATTGGACGGTCACCGCCACATACGGGGTTTAAAAGAGATAGAAGGCCGGCAACAACAGAACAGGTGGATTGCGCCTTAAATAGTATCGAGGCCCAAAATCAGTAACAGAAAGATGAGATAAACAGGTGCCGGTAAAGTACCGATTGGATATCTTTTCAGGAACAATAAGCCGGCACAACACAAATGGGCAGCAATAAAGCCAACTGTAACTCCTCTGCGCTCTCCGCACCTTCGCGACCTCTGCGTGAACCTAAAACAAATATTTTACCAGAGGTTCCAAGCTGCACCCCCAACATTAGCTGCAGCACACCAATACAATAAAACCGGTTTACCGCACGGCTCAATTCATTACCTGATTCCTCAGATCGATCAATTTTTTAGTCTATCGATTTGAAAAAAGAGCTCCCGCCTCCCGAAAATCATGACCTGAAGGCTGCTGGTAAATACGGAGGCCAAATTCGGATGCTACTGCTATCAGGTGATCAAAAATATCGGACTGTATACCTTCGTATTCCGCCCATGCCGTGGTATCTGTAAATAAATAAACCTGAAGTGGCAGCCCTCTGTCTGTCGGTTCAAGTTGCCTGACGAGCATAAACATATCTTTGTTCGACCTGGGGTGATTTTTCAGGTATTCGATTACGTAAGACCTGAATGTTCCGATATTGGTAAGCCAGCGTCCGTTGGTAATAATGGATGAACTCGATTGCATATGCTCCTTGTTGTAGCTGTGCACGTCATCCATCTTTTTATGAATATAATCTTTCAGCAAGCGTGATGTACTCAGGCGTTCAATCTCTTTATGTGTTAAAAAACGAATAGTGGAGATATCGATATGAATAGAACGCTTAATTCGTCGCCCGCCGGCTTCCTGCATACCGCGCCAGTTGCGA
Organism: uncultured Balneolaceae bacterium; assembly: GCA_964517005.1. Taxonomy (GTDB): domain Bacteria; phylum Bacteroidota; class Rhodothermia; order Balneolales; family Balneolaceae; genus CAYVBJ01. Next base: position 5,208 of record CAZFAJ010000131.1, read on the forward strand.
AAACTGTGCTCAAGGAATTTGTGTGTCGGGATTACAGTGATTGTTTTGTCCCAGTTTTGCACACGTACGGTGTTCAGGGCGATATCAATCACATCCCCGTTGGCATCGAATTGCGGCATCTCGATCCAGTCTCCCACACGGATCAGGTCATTATTTGTAAGCTGAACACTGGCCACCAGCGAAAGCAGTGTGTCTCTGAAAAGAAGCAGAATAACCGCCATAATAGCGCCAATACCACTTAAGAAGTACCACGGCGATTTATCGGCCAGGCTCGAGATGATAAAAAATCCGGCCAATACATAAATAATCACCTTACCCAGCTGAACATAGCTCTTGATTGGTGTAAGATGGGCATCGGGTTTCATCAGGTAGAGAGTGTGAAGTGATGACAAAAATGCATCAAATACCCGTGCACCAACCAGTATCATTGCGGCGGCTGTGATACGGACGATAAAACCGGTCATCTCCTCGTCGAATTGCGGAACCAGTTCAATGCCATTGTAAATAATCACCAGGGGAATCATGAAAAGGGCACGCTGTGGCAGATTGTGTTTCAGGATTACGGCATACCACTCGGTTGCTGTTCGTTCGTCCAGTTTGTGCAGAAACCGAACAATCCAGACACGGATCACAAAGTGCACAAGTGCTGCCAGCAGAAAGATGAGTGTCAGCCCGATGGCTGCCTCGGCCATCTCGGTCTGCATCTCTTTGGGTAGCAAATTTGCCAATCTTTCTATAAGCTGCAGTTGTGCAAAAGAAGTTATAATCATCCACATATTCATTATTCCGTACCGTTACTTATGATATTTTCGTATGGCACAAAAGGTAACGAGATTTGATGAATAAGAGTAGATCATATTCGAGGCGA
>CAZFAJ010000132.1:0-4541 GCA_964517005.1 uncultured Balneolaceae bacterium
AATTATTCACAAAATTCAGCGGATTCTTGATCTCATGGGCAATGCCGGCGGTGAGTTGTCCGAGAGATGCCAGTTTTTCCTGCTGCACCAGCTGTGCCTGAGTAGCTTTAAGTTCAGATAATGCCTCTTCAACCGCTTTTCGTTTCAGCTCCAGTTCCTCGATGGTTTCTTCGAGAAGGATGGCCGTTGTCCGCTTTACTTTTTCGGTTCGGTCGAGCTTGAAGGATAAAATCTGTAGCTCTTTATCAACAGCTTTTAATGACTTCAAAACAGATTCCTTCTGTTCAGTCGGCATGTTCGGATCATGCTGAATAAAGTCTGTTACATCTTGTAGGTTTTTATCCATTTCTATTTTTCCTTTAATGCCACCACGCAGCAGGCGTTGTTATGAAATTCATGGTTACCATTTTTAGATTTCCCATATTCGCCATAGGTAAAAAAGCCTGCCATGGGCGCATCCCAAATGTTTTGTACCTGCCCGATCTCCTCTTTAATCAAATCCCCAAACGATAAATGCCTGCTCACGCATGAAAACATAATCAAAGCATCGGCTTGTTGTTGTGCGTTGTCCTTTATGCTCTCACATTCAGTAATCACTGTCTCTATGGCATCAAAATCAGGTGGCAATGAAAATTTGATTTTTGATCCCTGAGGAACACTTCCGGTACATATGAGTGAACGGTCTTCACGGTTGGCAAACCGGGTAGCACGAATGACGGGATCTCCATTTTCCCGTTCCAATTGCAGAGGGTAGTACCAGGAGTTTAGAAAAGTTACGATTTCTTTGTTGTCATCCTGTTGTACCTCCACACCAAGGTATTTCATTAGCATATCCAGTGCCGGTTTATCGTCGATGGTGTACACAATATTACCTTCGCTTTTGGTCACAGTTTTTGCAGTGCCAACAGCTTTCCAGCCACACGTTGCAATACCTCTGACATCTATTTTATCTTCATCAATAATAAGTGCTACCAGTGCATTGGCTTTACTTTTGCCGTTCGAAAAAACAAGTGGTTCTTCCCCCATCAAATCATCTCCCGCCATCCCTCCAAATACAGTTACTTCCCGGCCTGGCGACGAGTCAGGTTTTCCAAAACCTTCTATGATGCCCTCCATAATTTGTTCTCCATCAATGAACACACCACCTGTTGCGATTATTAAAGCAGGATTGTTAAAGGTTTTTTTTCCAATAATACCCAGTTTTTTTGCATCTTCTAAAGCAGTTCGTTGGTTTATTTCAACAAACTCCAATTTATAATAAGCCGGGTTTATATCGAGCAATATCATGGCAATACTGCCTTCCCCGATATCACCATCAATAAATTCTCCTGCCGTAGTAGCACCGAATATCTGAATGCTTTTTTCGTCAAGCAATTTCGATACTGCTTCTCTGTCCTGTTTAACAGACATGAATACAATGGCTAACGTTGGCTTGAAACCGTCTGCCATGTTTTGCTCCAATGCCGATTGCATGTCTTCTGAAGATGTTCCTTTAATTGATTTTGCTTTCATTTTAATTTTTCTCCTTTAATGCCACACAACATGTGGTTAAATTATGCATTTCGAGATTACCACCCTCCATTCTACCCAGCTCGGCATTGGAAAACATCCCCGCCATGGGCACATTCCAGACTTTTTTGACACCCTCAATCTCAGCGTTCATCATAGGACCAAAGGAGATTATTCGACCTGCACAGCTGAACACCACCAACGCATCTGCTTCCGGCATTACAGTATCTTTGAGGTTTTGAACACCTTTGACCACTTTCTCCATTACATCCCAATCTGGTGGCAGTGAAAAACGTACTTTTGAACCTTGCGGTACGGTGCCGCTTGTGTAGAAAGAGCGGTCGTCCCAATCCACCACCAAACCGGGACGCATCACAGGGTCGCCTTTTTCCTTTTGCAGCTGCAGCGGGAAATTGCCCGCAAGTTCCATCAGTAAATCCTTGTTTTCAGGGGTCACGTTTTCCAGTCCGCCATACTTCGTGGTGATGTCAAGAGCGGGAACACCATCAATGGTATATACATGATTGCCTTCGCTTTTGGTTACGGTTTTTTCGGTGCCTACAGCTTTCCAGCCACATGTGGCAATACCGTTGACCATAACTTTTTCTTCATCAACTGCTATACAAATCATGCCATTGTTACTTTCCCATTTATTTGTGAAAACCCATGTTTCCTCAAATGCATAATCATCACCGGCAGCCCCGCCAAACGCATTAACTTGGGTGCCTGCAATCTTCTGAAGACCCATCAATACTTCTTCACCATCGGTAGCAGCATTACTGGTTGCCAGCAGAAAAGCCACCTTTTCAAATTCCCGGTTGGCATTTTGCGCCACGGTTTTGGATACATCACGATAGTTGTGTGATTGAAATTCTTCAGCATAGATTCTGAAGGATTCTTTTTTCATGTCCAAAAGAAGTACAGCCACCGACTTTGATTCGGTTTCCTCATCAATAAATTCTCCGTTAGTTGTGGAACCAAATACAGCAATACCTGCTCCGTCGAGCAAACGGCAAATTGCGTTTCGGTCTTGAGAAACGGACAGAAATATGATGGCCAGGGTAGGAGAGAAGCCGTCACTCATGCTTTTCTGTAAGGCAGCCTGAATTTCTTCCGTTGATTTTCCTTTGATTGTTTTTGCTTTCATCTATTCATGAGAATTTATATTTCCAGCATTTTGCCGATCACTTCTTCGGGCGACATCAGGGAACCGGATAGATTCACCTGTTCAAAATAGTCGTACCACCCGGCAGCCTCTACGGTGGACTGAAACTCCTTTAGCAATTTCTCAGACGGCAGTTTGCTGACCGCAAAAAAGTCGTACTCTGATTTATATTCAGTCTCGTCTTCATTGAGTCCCCAGGCTGTGATTTCAAGTCCTCTATTCATCATATCTTCCGTAACCGGACCTATTTGTGCAACATATTCCTGTCGTTCTGTTAGTGGCAGATTTTTCCAGGCATCTTTGGCTTTCCATAATTCGATAAATACTTTCATAGTGTTTTGTTTATGTGTTTTATTCATATTTCTTTTCAGAATCACAGATTTCAATGATGACATATGTCCCGGAGGGACTGAATATGGGTAGAACATAGCATGCAAAAAAAGAACCGCTTGCCGTAGGTACGCAATATGGTTTAGGTCCGAATCTATTGCCCGGCATATGTCGTACCTAACGGCACGAATACCTAGGGGTGCGTTCATCATTTCTACCCATTTGAAGTCCCTAACGGGACAAGCTTTGTTTTGAATTTCTATTTTATTCATTTGTGTCATCCTATGATCCGATTGATCCATGATTCAAACAACAGGAAGCGAAATAACAAACACACTGCCATTGCCTTCCTCCGTTTTGATATCTATGGTAGCAATATGGGCTTTAATAATTTTATCATCGTATTTTGGTTCAATAATTAAAAATACAGTCGTACTGTCTCCTATATTCAATACTTTATGCCAATCAATTTTGTCGTTTAAAAAATGACTTCCTGTTGTAATATCAACTTCGCGAGTTCCGGTAGTATCCATAATTCTAAATTTACTGCCAGACATGGTGTAGCCGAAGTGGGGATCATGATAATGACGTTCATGACCAACACTTGGCGGGAAAGTACATTTTAGTATGCGTAGCTTTTTTGTGTCCTCTATAACTTCACAGACTTTTTCATTATTCCAACCTGCCTCCAAAGGGTCAGGTAGTGTATTGTCTTTTTTGCAAGCTGTACTCAAGGTGATTATTAAAAGGCATAAAAGTACATTTTGAAATTTCATTTGGATTATCCACCTATTTTAATCGAGATAACCGTTTGTCCCGGTATTGATTGAATATCAAGACTACCTCCATGGGCTTTGATAATATCATTCGTAATACTCAAGCCCAGCCCCGTACCTTGCGTCCCTTTCTTGGTCGTAAAAAACGGCTGCATAATTTTGTCCTTCATCTCCTCGGGGATGCCGGGACCGTTGTCTTCGATTTCGATGGTGACGGTTGAATCTTTTTTGATGGTTCTGATCCTGAGTCTGGGCTCGTATCTTTGATCCTGTTCAGCTGATAGCTGTCGGCTGTCAGCTGTCAGCTTTTCCTTCTCCCTCATCGCATCAAAAGCATTATTCACCAAATTCAAAATCACCCGGCTAAAATCCTCTGCGACTAATGGTATCTCGCCAATCTGTTCATCCAGATCAAGGTCAATATCCACATTAATAGGATCGTTGCCCGCCCTCATTCCATGAAACGCCAGGTTCACATACTCTTTTGTAAGCGAATTTAGATTAGTGGGCTCCATCTTGCCATCCCCGCCACGCGAGTGCTGCAGCATTGATTTGACGATGGAATCGGCCCGGGAGCCGTGTTTGTGAATGGTTTTTAGGTTTGCTTCGATGTCGTTGAGGATATCCAAAATCGGGTTTGGCTCATAGGTTTCGAAATCCCCTCCTGGGAGGGGAGAAAGGGGTGGGTTTACTGAACTTGATTTCGATTCAGGATTTTGAGGCTGGTCTGCTTCATCTGCCTTTTCGGACCCACCCCCGGC
>CAZFAJ010000132.1:4641-5930 GCA_964517005.1 uncultured Balneolaceae bacterium
TTTTCGGACCCACCCCCGGCCCCTCCGCGGTGGGGAGTTTCTCCTTTTTTAATTTTTGAGTCTTCCCGTCCCCGGTCATTCGTCTCCCGTCGAAATTCCTCCCGTATCTCCTCCACCAACTCCAAACTCACCTCCGAAAAATTATTCACAAAGTTCAACGGATTTTTGATTTCGTGGGCGATGCCGGCGGTGAGCTGGCCAAGGCTGGCAAGTTTTTCCTGCTGAATGAGCTGCGACTGGGTGGCTTTGAGTTCGCTAAGTGCATCTTCGATACCCGCTTTGGCTTTCTCCAGTTTTACAAAATCCTCGTACCGGGCGTATGCAATGGAGAAGGCCTTTGCGAGGGATTCTGACAGGCTTATTTCCTCGTTATCCAGCGGGCCGGTTGATCCCACATAGAGCATTCCCTGGTTGAAAGGGATGAAGTGCAGGTGGAGGGAATCGGGTGCTTTCTCGGCTCCCTGATACGTTTTCATATCCGAGACCTGGTTCTGCTCCATCATCGAACGGCCCCAGTCCAGAAATTCTTCCTTTGTCCAATGTTGTGTGTAGACGCTGCCTTGCTGCCACGCGTCCACGGTTTTGTTGACCAGATCACTGGAATCAAACGGGAGGTGCATCACCGCCAGGGAGGTGCCGTCGGGTTTGGAGAGATAGACTTCTACTTCTTCTTCCTCTTCGTGAATGATAAACACCCCGCATCGAATAAATGGGATGTCCAAGGTGGTGAGTTCGCTCCAGATCAACGGAGTGACACGGTTAAGGTCTTCCGCAGATCGCATGGATGAAATATCCGCCCGAACCCGGTCAAGTGATGCCTGCTGCCGGGCTCTTCTGGCACTTTCCTCGGTTTTTTGCAGATCTCTGAAACGAGTATAAGCAAACGAAAAAACGCCCGTAGCCCGCTTCATCAGATCCCAGCTCTCCTCCGATATGTCGCCGGGTGAGGCTGCGCCCAAAAAGCCGTTTGAGAATTTATAGAGATGATAGGTACGTTCCGGTATGGTATCTCCGTAAAACTCACTGTTTCCTAACAGGTCAGACTTCTCCTCACAATAGCGGATCCACTCAATTCGCTGATCCCCTTTCATGAGAATGGATGTTTTGTCCTGATTTGACCGGTAAAATTTATCCATCTGCCGGCCGACCCAAGTGTCTTTCAGATCGATGGTCATTTGATCGGTTACGGATTTGCCTAGATCCTCTGTATCCTTGATGGTGAACCAGCACTGTGTCAACCCGCTCTGTTCATCATGAATGTAGATGGAGCTGGTTTCCAGTTCTTCCAC
>CAZFAJ010000133.1:0-5903 GCA_964517005.1 uncultured Balneolaceae bacterium
AGACTCAAATATGTTTCCAGATATATGTTGTACCTAACGGCACAACGGGTTGTGCTTGGTATCTTAGTTTCTACCAATAGGAAGTCCCTATCGGGACAGGCTTTGTTTTCAATTTCAATCATCGATCAGACCGTTGGAAGTGAAATAACAAACACACTGCCATTCCCTCCCTCTGTTTTAATTTTTAATTCTGAATTTTTAATTCTTTTCTCCCTCATCACATCAAACGCGTTATTGCACAGGTTCAAAACCATCCGCGAGAAGCTCTCAGCTACCATCGGTATTTCTCCAAAAGTTTCATCCAGATCCTGATCCAAATGCAGATTTACGAATCAATTTTATCGTGGAATATAATTAAATGGATATAAAACAATAGTTTTCAATTAAAAATAAATTTTTGAGTTTATTGAGTCCGGCGCATTAAAAATCAGAATCCTTGTAACAATGTTGGGTCAGGCTTTCAGAGGTAAGTCCGACACGGCGTAAAAGCAATGTTATTTGATCTGCAAAGGGATTGTTCGCATGTTTCAATTATCTGAAATGTTTAAAATTTCCTCTTTCAACGACTGAAAATCGATCGGTTTGGTAAAGAACTCTTTTGCACCGGAGCTGATGGCTTTTTTATGATAGTCAGAATCGCCATAGGCTGATATCATACTGATTTTTATCTGAGGATAGTTATCTTTTACTTTTTTCAGCAGATCGAATCCGGACATTCCGGGCATGTTGATATCAGAAAAGATATAGACAAACTCCGGTGGATTTTCATTTTCCAGCATTCGCAGTGCTTCCGCACCGGACAATGCAAATTCCAGTTCCAAAGTGCCGGATCGGACCTCTTTTCTGAATTTTTGCCGGAACAGCATTTCAACATCTTGTTCATCGTCAACTACCAGAAGCTTCATAATTTTATAAATAGATTTTTTGCAATTAGCCTTTCTGTTGATGAGCATAATAAGCCATCGCAGGAATCTACCTCTGAATTGATGTAAAGGCTTGTACTATTTGCGCAAATGTTTGGACTTTCTGCGCATTAATTTTGGAAAAGCTGTAACTGGTTAAACAGGGCCATAGGCAAGCATAGCATCGGCAAGTTTCACAAATCCTGCAATATTGGCTCCTTTGGTATAGTCGATCGATCCGTTTTCATCGTCACCGTATTTTACACACTGTTTATGTATATCCTCCATAATCGAATAAAGTTTGCTGTCAACTTCTTTGGCCGACCAGTTCAGACGAAGTATATTTTGCGATATTTCAAAGCCGGATACCGCCACACCACCTGCGTTAGATGCTTTGCCCGGAGCGTAGAGGATATCTGAATCCCTGAAGAGATTGGTGGCCTCTTCTGTACAGGGCATGTTAGCGCCTTCCGCTACAAGAAAAACTTCATTTTCCAGCAAGTTTTGAGCATCTTTTTTAGTAATTTCATTTTGAGTTGCACAAGGGAGAGCAAGATCGCACGGGATATGCCACGGTTTTTTCTCTTTATAATATTCACAGTTGTACTCTTCTGCATACTCCTTAATCCTGCCGCGCTTCACTTCTTTCAGCTCTTTTATATATGCCAGTTTCTCTTCGTCAAGTCCGTTCTTATCGTAAATCGTACCGTCAGAATCGGAAAGTGTGATAACCTTGCAGCCACACTCGATGGCTTTTTCGGCTGCATATAGCGCAACGTTTCCGCTGCCTGAAATAGCAACAGATTTTCCGCTAAGTGGTTCATCCATATTTTTAAGCATGTGGGTAACAAAATAGATAAGTCCGTATCCGGTGGCTTCAGTCCGTATCAGGCTGCCTCCAAAACTGATTCCCTTACCGGTAATGGTGCCGGTAAACCGGTTTTCCAGCTTTTTATAGTTACCAAACAGGTAGCTGATTTCCCGGTTTCCCACTCCGATATCGCCGGCAGGAATATCCCTCTGATCACCAATATGCCTGTGCAATTCCGTCATCATACTTTGACAAAATCTGAATATCTCTTCATCGCTCTTGCCTTTGGGATCAAAATTTGATCCACCCTTGGCGCCACCCATTTGCAGAGTTGTAAGAGCGTTTTTTAAACACTGCTCAAATCCCAGGAACTTTAGAATACTCTGATTTACCGTTGGATGAAACCGAAGCCCGCCCTTGTACGGACCAATACTGTTGTTAAACTGTACTCTCCATGCACGATTTACATGAACCTTTTTCTCATCATCCATCCAGGTTACACGGAAACTTATAATTCTGTCAGGTTCACAAAGGCGTTCCAGAATGCCACTCTTTTCATATTCCGGATTTTTATTTACAAAAGGGATGATATCCATCATGGCTTCATGAACGGCCTGATGGAATTCGGTTTCGGTTGGATTCATATCGTCTAACCAATTCATGAACCGGTTGATATCGTACATAGCAAAGTTTTTTTGACTTCTTAATTCAGGTAAAAATATTTAGCACAAAGCATTATAAAATAAAAGGTGTTGTGGTACAAAATCGTTCAACAGACAGTAATTATGAATGAAGCGGGTTACTGACGAATTAGCCGGTTGGCAGTGACTTCCTGCTATGAAAGTCAGCTATATGATGAGTTAAGCACTCTGATTGAGTATCATTTTAGAAAGTTAAATTCTCTTCGAAAAATGTTGATGAAATCATTTACATTGGAACAGGCTTTTAAAATTTAATTCTGACATATTATTTTTAAGACCATGCAAAAAAACAGTTACATCTACGTCGTATCAATGGTTGTTGCTTTGGGCGGATTCTTAATGGGGTTCGACGCGTCTGTTATTTCCGGGGTCAACCGATTCATTGAGATCGAATTTGACCTCTCCAAGATCGAACTGGGTTGGGCGGTCGCCTCCCTGACACTGAGCGCAACACTGGCGATGATGGTTGCAGGACCGTTAAGTGACAGAATAGGCCGGAAACTTGTGCTTAGTATTGCTGCAGTTCTCTATTCTATATCCGCTGTGGGGTCCGCCCTGGCTCCCTCTTTTTTGTTCCTGGTAATCGCACGAATGATTGGAGGCCTTGGTGTTGGGGCATCGCTCATTATCGCCCCAATGTATATTGCGGAAATTGCTCCGGCGAAGATCAGGGGCAGCCTGGTTTCAATTAATCAGCTCAATATCGTACTGGGGATATCGGTAGCATTTTTTACGAACTACATGGTTCTTCAGCTGGGCCAATCGGATTTTGCGTGGGCGCAGGCCCTTCAGTTTGATGAGTATAACTGGCGCTGGATGCTGGGGCTGGAAACACTTCCCGCAGTTATCTATTTCGCCGGACTCTTTTTCGTCCCCCGCAGCCCCCGCTGGTTAGTGATGAAAGAACAGAATGAGAAAGCCCTTGAGGTATTTCGCAAAGCCAACGGTGAAGAAAAAGCCATGGAGGCGTACCGGGCAGTGAAAGAAAGTTTTGAGGTTGAAAAGGACGAAGCGAAACGATCCCTGCGTGATCTGTTCAAACCGGCTCTGAAACTGGTACTGCTTGTCGGTATTGTCATTGGAATACTGCAGCAGATAACAGGGATCAACGCTGTCTTTTTCTATGCACCGATAATATTTGAACAGACCGGTATTGGCACGGATGCCTCTTTTGTGCAGGCTATTCTGGTAGGACTTGTCAACCTCGTATTTACTGTGCTGGCTATCCTGTTTATTGATAAGGTGGGCCGCAAACCCCTGCTGATCTTTGGCGTGGCCGGCATCGCTCTTTGCATGTTTCTGCTCTCCTATCAGTTCAATAATGCAACCTATACGCTTCAGCCGGAAACGGTTACCGAGCTGCCGGCCGAAGTCAATCAGCAGCAGCTAAGTGCTATGGTGGGAACTGTGTATGATAACGATCTGGACTTTAAGCGTGCACTTTCAGAGACCCTGGGCGAAGACGCGGCCCTGAGTTACGAATCTCAGCTTATCACAACAGCGGCGGATATCAATGCAACACTGATTCTGATTTGTATTCTCGGCTTCGTAGCATCATTTGCCATTTCGCTTGGACCGATTATGTGGGTGCTTTTTTCTGAAATTTTCCCCAACTACATACGGGGTTTGGCTATTTCGTTTGTGGGCCTCATCAATTCGGCAGTCAGTTTTGGCGTACAGCTGGTGTTTCCCTGGGAGCTGGCCAATTTCGGCAGTTCGCTCACTTTTTTGATCTACGGGATCTTTGCAGCAGCGGGACTGTTGTTTATTATTTTTGTGGTTCCGGAAACGAAAGGAAAATCACTGGAGGAACTAGAGATCTATCTTGCAAAATAGATGTTGATATTGGTGGATCAGTTTTTAGTATGCTCATGCAAATGCAAATGCAAATGCAAAGCAGAGCGAATTCATTAAAGATTTTTTAGAAACTATTTCCAGGGCATCATCCGGTTCCAAGGCTCAGGAATTAATGTAGTCAGTTACTAATCTTTTATCATCGCAAGCTGTAATTTATTCAAATTATTTTGCAGTTCAATGGCATCATAATGATTGAGAGATTCATATCTTTCATAAATAGACAGGGCTTGATGGTATAGTTCTTCTGCTTCACTCAAATTACCTTGTTGAAATTTCAGATCTGCAAGTGAGGCAAACGTTAAGGCAACAGTTTGGTCCTCAAATTTGTCTCGCTGAATTTGTAGTGCTCTTCTTAGATAGTTTTCAGCTTTATTATACTTTTTTAAAGCCACCAGAGTCTTAGCAAGGTCTCTCAGTAACCCCGCCAGTGCCAAGTGATCCTGTCCCAGGATTTTTTCCTTTATATCTAGTCCATTTCTGTACAGTTCTTCGGCCCTCTGATAGTTACCCTGATTGTAAAATTCACTGGCTAAATGATTTAATCCATCAGCTGTTAACGGATGATCAGGTCCATATACGGCTTGGCGAATTTCCAGGCTGCGCTGTAATAGATTTTGCGCTTTACGATGGTCACCTTTATCAGATAGCAGATCCGCATAGCTGCCAAGTACATGTAAAAGTCCGGGTTGGAATGACTCATGCCCACCCTGTAGTATTTGACGGGCATCACGATAGAATACCTCTGCGCTATCCATATTAATATTATACAACCGATATACATCACCCAGAAATATCATACTTTTGGCAACATCCGGATGATCTGTGCCGAGCGCTGATGTTCTTATATCTAGAGCTTTTCGAAAGTCTTTTATTGCTTCATCCGGCAAGGCAAGGGCTCGCTTGATTCTGCCGGTATCCATATAACCCAATGCTACCTTAAGATGATGATCACCGTAAACTGCACGATATATTTCCAGAGATTTTTCGCGCATTCGTGCAGCTTCATAAATATCAGTTAAAGGAATCCATGCCCCAAACAGTGAGAGTGTTTCGGCAACTTTCGGATGTTCATCTCCATAATTGCGAATCAAAATACTCAATGCCCTTCGGTGCATATCGGCCGCTATTTTATACTTACCTTGTCGGGTAAGAGCGACAGCCAGGTTATTCAAACTCTCAGCCAGGGCAGGATCATCAGAACCCAACACATTTTCGTGAATAACAACTGCTTGAGAATGTAACTCTTCAGCCTGTTTGTAATCACCCAGTATCAAGTACGTATTTCCAATAACGTTTAATATTCGAGCTTTTACTTCTGGCTGATTATTTAAAGAACCTGATTTTTCAATACCACTTTCGAGCAGATCGATAACCTTCATTTCTCTTCCCTGAACGATCAAGGGGTTGCTTGATTCAAATAGCCCGGTCATAAAATTGACGACCTGTTCAAGCTTATTGCGTTCGATTTGTGCAAAATTTCGCTCTTCGGTTATTTTCCATGAATAAATTACAGCAAAAAGAGTCACTATGATGAGCAAAGAAGTAACCGCAGCCAGTCTTGTCTTATGTCGACTAATAAATTTTTCGGTTCGATACCGATACGTTCCTTCACGGGCTATCAGAGGGGAGCCG
>CAZFAJ010000134.1:0-5774 GCA_964517005.1 uncultured Balneolaceae bacterium
CTATTCATGTTAAACCCTTCGTGTTCTTAAAATAGCGTTTTTGACAGATTCTGTACAGTGCAGAAAACTGTTGGTTTAAGCTTAAGGCTGCCAAATATTTGACGGCCGGATTTTATATTTCGTCATCCTTCACTCTCCTGATAGACGCCCCGGCGCCGCTCAGTTTGTCCTCAAGTTTTTGATATCCGCGATCCAGATGATAAACCCTTAAAATCTCTGTTTCACCTTCGGCGCAAAGCCCGGCTAAGACAAGGCTTACACTTGCACGCAGATCGGTACTCATAACTGAAGCGCCCGAGAGTGGTGTGCGTCCTTTTATGGTTACCCGGTTTTTGTGAACGGCCAGATCTGCCCCAAGCCTTTTTAATTCCGGCACATAACTGAACCTGTCGAAATAGATGTTATCCGTTACAGTACTTGTTCCGGAAGCCTGAGTCATGAGTGTTGACCACTGGGCCTGAAGGTCTGTTGGAAATCCGGGATAGATTTTTGTCTCAATGGAAACAGGCCGGATTTCATGTGGCGCCTTCACGTAAATGTTACTTCCGTCTATTTTCAATTCAGCTCCTGTTCGAATAAAATCTTCCGGAAAATTACCGAGTTCAGCGGGATTACAGCCTGTAAGAGTTACTTCTGAGTCCGGATGCATGGCAGCAGCGATGATGAATGTACCTGTCTCAATCCGGTCGGGCGTATTATCTACGGTCACCGTTTTCAGCGACGAGACCCGCCTGATTGTGAGCTTATCCGTACCTATGCCTTCAATATCAGCGCCCATTTTTACGAGTGTTTTGCAAAGCAAAGCTACATCGGGTTCAAGAGCTGCGTTTTTAATGATAAACTTATCGGCTCTCAGCACAGCCGCAAGAACTAAATTTATCGTGGCTCCAACGCTGCTTGGATCAAGTGTAAACTCGCCTCCGCTTACAGAACTGTTTTTGATGGATGCTACCACATAACCTTCATCAAGTTCAATATCAATCCCCATAGCCTCCATGCCTTTCAAGTGAAGATCAACCGGTCTCGGCCCCCATGCGCAGCCGCCGGGCAGGGAAACGCGGGCTCTTTTGGAGCGGCCGATCAGTGCCCCCAGCATGTAAAACGAAGCCCGCATTTTACGCACTAAATCGTAGGGTGCTTCCGGAGTTGAAAGAGTATCCGCATTGATATCCAGGATGGAATCTTTTTCGTTAAAGTCTGCGCTGATACCAGTTGCGCGAAGTACGTTATTGAACGTAAAAATATCCTTAAGTAATGGGATATTTCGTATCCGTGTTGTACCATTGGCCAGTACAGCAGCTGCCATCAGGGGAAGGGCGGCATTCTTGGAACCGCTGACAGGGATTGTTCCTTTTAAAGGGGCAGGCCCCTGAACTAAAAATTTATCCACGTGGCTCTATCTCTAAGATCGGTTGATTTTTTTCAACTGACTCATTTGTCGAAATAAAAATATCAGAGATTTTACCGCTGCATGGAGCTTTCAGTTCATTTTCCATTTTCATGGCCTCCAGGATTGCAACAGGCTGCCCGATTTCAACTTCTTCATCTTTGGATATGAGTAATCCCAGGATTTTTCCGGGCATCGGGGCATTAAGCGATCCAAGGGATTGCGCCTGATGGCTTTTAAAACCTAATCGTTCAAGCAAAAGCTCCTGGTCATTTTTTACAACAAGATCATGCCATTTTCCATTGACAGACATTTGCACATTTTGCCCGTCGATAATCACGTTGTCAATCCGGTAGAGCCTGGTGCCAACCCGCAAAAGTTTCCGGCCATGTGATTGTTCAATGAACTCATACTCTATATTTTTGTCATTTAGAAGAGCGGTTTGAGAATCTTCGGGGAGCTCAACTGTAAATGATTGTTCGTCGTGAATTGCTTCAAATTGCATATCGCTGAATGGTTTTTAATCCTGTTTTAGTTGCTTTAAAATGAAACTCTTCGATCCGGTCTGTATCATAAAAAGAGGCTGGAACGAGATTTTTTTCATTTTTATAAACGGTAATATAGCCGTGATTAATAAGATTCATCAGGTCATCTCTGATGGCACCATACGATAAACCTGTTTCTGACTGAATGTAGGAGAACGATTCCGGATAAATCAGAAGATTTAAAATTTGTTTTTCGGACAGTGTATGTTTTTTTATCATGATCTTTATAAAGATAGAGCGTCATAGCAAGAAAGACAATATTATTAGTCTTAAGCCGTGAGCAAATCTAAGCACTTAAGAAATGCGGCTTCTACTCAACTTCTACATCACCATAGGAGATAATGTTTCTGTTCAGGTCAAAGATAAGGATTCTGTGAAGGCCGGTAATTTCAGATTCAAATCGTCCGAGCTGTTGAGGATCTATGGGAATGACCTGTAACCCGGGTGGCAGAGGAACTGTGTTGTCGATAAACAGGGATCGTATGGAACCATCTTCGAATAGTACGGCGGCTTCAAGGCCATTTACGGATTCAATCCCTAAAGCAGTGAATTCTATCCGGAGCTGATCGTTGGTCAGTACAGGATTTGGAAAAGCAGGCGATACCTCAACAAGCCCCTGGAAAAAGGGGGCAATTCGCCAGTCATCCGGATCTTCAGATATAATTGTTCCGTCGGATTCAGTTTCTGTAATACCCGCTGGCCGCTGGAAAGCCTCCTGTTCAAAAGTGCGCTGATCGTCACTGCTGCCACAGCTCAATAAGAAGAACGGCAACAAAAGAAAAGGAATGATGTTTAACGGGATGAATTTTGTATTTTTAAGATCGGTTATTTTCATTGTTACAATAATGTGAATATTCAAATAGGAAAACGATTCAGGTCTTTTTCTATTTTTTAAAAAAATGATACTGCATTAAAACAGAACGACAATAAAGATAGCAGAAATGGTTGAAGTTTACGGTATAAAAAACTGCAATAAAATAAGAGATACATTAAAGTGGCTGGATGAACATGATATTGACTACAAATTTATTGATGTCAGGAAAGACCCTGTAGAGGCTGAAACCCTTGCAGATTTTGTTCACAAGCTTGGGCTTGAAACCATAATTAACAAACGTGGCAGAAAGTGGAAGGAACTTGGATTAAGCAAAAAAGAACTCACAGACGAAGAGCTTTTTGATCAGCTTCTGCAACACCAAATAATGATTAAAAGACCATTGATCGCCAGAGAAGAGGCGGTGATGGCAGGATATGATGAAGATGCATTTAAAGGCTTTTTTGAGTAGCATTCTGCTGCTACCGATTTTTTTAATTGGCAATGCTGACCGCGTTTTTGCACAATCGGAACTTTCAGTCGGGCATTCGGAACCGCCGGACCTCGAAACCATTATAAGTGTTCGGGAGAGGTTTGAATATGAAGTAAGCTACAGTTTTTTTACAGTTGGATGGGTTGAAGTGGAATTGCTTCCGGACTCTACTTACAATGGAAAAAGAGTACATCATCTTCGTACAATTATTGAAGCTAATCATAAGATCCCATTTGTGAAAAAGAATCTCTCCCATCACCAAAACCTCTTTTTTACGGAAGATGAGTATGCTTACAGCTATGTGTTTTGGCGGGATGACATACACGATAATCAGCAGAAAGCACAGGAAGTTATCTTCGACCGGGAAAAAGATGAAGTACGATTTTATGAAGACGGGGAACCTCAGGATACGCTTGGCCTCGAAGAACCGGCCAGTGGTGGTGATATCAGTTTTATTATTTCACGAATGTTTGCGGGAACGAAACAGCAGTATAAATTGCCTGTTTATATGGAAAACAAACTTGGCTATGTAACGGGCGAAAACAGTACCGAAACTGAAACGAGAAAGTATGACGCATTTGATGAACCTGTTGAAACTTATAAAAGTGAAGGGCATGCTGATATTGACGGTCCTTTTGGATTTACAGGTGAGTTCAAATCATGGTTTGCAACAGATGACCGCCGGATCCCTCTTGAAGCACATGTGAAAGTGCTGTTTGGTAATGTGAAAATTAAACTTACGAATTACGAAGTGATTGATGAATAATCTTACGATTGAAGTTGAATTTGAAAAACTTCCCGGTTTTGAAAACATCTCCCTGCCGGGTTATGAAAGTCCTCAGGCAGCAGGTATGGATGTGAGGGCTGCTCTTGAAGAACCTGTAGTCTTAAAACCGGGGGAGAGGAAATTGATACCGACCGGATTTAAAATGGCATTGCCTCAGGGCTACGAAGCTCAAATCCGGCCGCGCAGCGGGCTGGCCATGAAACACGGAATCACTATGCTGAATACACCGGGCACGATTGATGCTGACTACAGGGGAGAAGTTAAAGTGCTCGCTGTTAATCTGGGTGATCAGCCTTTTACGATTGAGAACGGAAACCGGATTGCACAGATGGTAATAGCTCCTGTAACACATGCAACGATTCGGCAAGTAAAAAAGTTGAAAAGCTCCGACAGGGGAGCCGGCGGGTTTGGAAGCACCGGGATTGAATAAAGCCGTCAGTTTGTTACGGGATACTCATATCTGTTAAATTTTCTTTTTTTCTATTAAAGTGACGGTAAAAATTAAACCTTATATCGATCTTGTTCGCCATAATCACAATTACAGAAGATTGTGGCTCAGCCAGATTGTATCCAATTTCGGAGACTGGTTTGGCATTCTTGCTGTCTATGCAATCATTCAGCAGTACAGCGGATCGGAATTTCTTCTTGGGCTGATTATAGTAGTCAAAATGTTAAGCCTTGCCTCGTTTTCACCGATTGCAGGATTCATTTCAGACCGCTTTAACAGGCGTCAGCTCATGATTTTATGCGATATGTTCCGTGCAATCATTGTACTTGGTTTTCTTCTGATTGTATCGTTTGAAACACTGTGGCTGGCTTACTTATTGATGGCGCTGCAAATGGCTCTGTCTGCCGTATTTGAACCGGCTAAAACCTCTTCAATTCCCAACGTAACAAGTTCCGATGAACTGGTGAATGCCAATATTCTTTCTGCAGCTTCCTGGAGTACTATTTTTACTATCGGAATGGCTATGGGAGGGCTTGCTACCGGTTATCTTGGTACGGATACTGTCTTTATTTTAAATTCGGTCAGTTATGTTGTATCCGGCTGGTTTATTTTCAAAGCTGATATTCCTCAAAAAGAGATGACCGATGAGGAAAAAATAAGAAACAGAAACCCGCTTACTGGAATTATTGAAGGGTTCAGGTTTCTGAAGTCAAATAAACAAATCCTTCGTCCGGCCTTTGCAAAAGGAACGTTCACCATGTGTTTAGGCGCCCTGGTTTATCTTCTGATTATTGTTTCTGAAGAGATTTTAATGATGGGAAGTGTCGGTTTGGGAATTCTCTATGCAGCAAGGGGTATAGGCACCGGAATTGGACCTGTGGTTGGAAGACGACTGTTCAAAAAGGAATCCGGCTGGATTCGGGCCATCGGTTTGTTTATGATATTCACTTGCATCTGTTATATTTTTGTCAGCAGTATGGAAACCATTTTCTGGATGTCATTATTTGTAATAATGGCGCATATGTCATCCGGATCCAATTGGGTAATGAGTACTGTGTTACTGCAGCGAAGATCCCCTGATGTTTTTAGGGGGCGGGTGTTCAGTACTGAATGGCTGCTGTTTACGCTGGCGCAATCGATATCTGTTACTGCCGCCTCACTTATCCTTGAATTCAATCTTTTCACAGTTCGTGAAACCATGATATTGTTTGCAGTGCTGCTGGGTGTATCAGGTATTTTCTGGCTGACAAGGGTAGTGCCCGGTGAAGAGCGCTATCTGGAGAGTATGGCGACCCAAAAAAAT
>CAZFAJ010000135.1:0-5763 GCA_964517005.1 uncultured Balneolaceae bacterium
AAGTAACCGAAGACACGGGCGTGGGAAATCCGGCAAAAGCAACAGCAGAAAAAGGTGAAAAATATTTTATGGATTTAACTGAGAAAATCGGGCAGTTTTTTATAGAGCTCTCACAGGCAAATCTCAGTGACCTTTATGAATGAACTTTATGGAAGCGGTTCCAAACTTACCGTATCTGTTTGCTAAAAACCAAAAAGTTCATGTTATTTAACGGGGTTCAGGTTAATAACAAGACAATCTGGTGTTAGGTTACACATGGAATGTCGGTCAAAATCTGTCAGCACACACTGGATCTGACAGCGCTGGGTTTTTTGAGATAATCGACCTCTGTTTACTTTTTACCAAAGTTACTGACGCCGACATCCCGACCGCTGTCGGGACGGCAAAGCCCGGTTAACACTACACTATACTACAAATTTCACGATACTAATCAATGATTCCTCGTTATTGGATTGGTGCTTTGCTAAAAGTGAACTCCGCGTTGCGGAGTTCACTTTTTATTTTTCGGGATAAACTGTCACACAATATTTGCAAATATGGTCATTGATAATCACAAAATTCATCTCCTGATACTGGTTACTTTCTTTATTTTTTTCGCATCCTTTTTGAGTTGTAAAAATATTGAAAATCAAAATATTCAGCTAACCTGGTCAGTTGAAGATAATTTTAAGGAAGAGAATAGTTATCTCTCTTCAATTGAAATAGCGAATCAAGGGAGTAACATGTTCAGTTCGAAAGGATGGGTTCTCTATTTTAACAATCTCAGACCGGTTCAACCCGAAAGTTTTCCAGGTACTCTCAGACTGACTCATATTAACGGTGATTTTTATAAAATCGAACCAACTGAATCATTTAAGTCAATTCAGCCGGGCGAATCTTACTCCTTCTCATTTGCCACAGCCGGTACAGCCATAAAAAAATCAGATGCCCCGGACGGGTTCTATTTTGTATTTGAAAATGGTGAAATTTTTGATATTCCGGATCTTAATGTGGAACCATTTACCGATGAAAAGCAGTATAAAAGAGGTCCGGATGATCCGCTGGAGTACGCAGATGCAGAATACTATTACAATAAATATGAACCTGCTTATTCTTATACCGGTTCTGAATTTGGAAAAATTACCCCTGTGCCGTATCAAACGAATAGTGAAGGCGAACCATTTATATTTGAAAAAGATTTGACCATCTATTATGAACCAGAGTTGCAAAATGAAGCCATGGTTTTAGCTAAGATCGTTTATGAAGAAACAGGAGTACAGCCGGAATTGAGTACTGATATGCCTGGCCAGAATGATGCAGATATCTATCTGATCACAGGTAATATTCAAATTGCTGGTTCCGCAAAGAGAACCGAATCTTATCAATTACGAGTAAATGGCAATCAAATCAGAATTACCGGCAGTGATCGGCCTGGAGTATTTTACGGTATACAGAGCCTTCAATCTCTACTTCATTCTGATCTGAAGGTATTTGATTCCGGACCGGCTTCTCTGCCTGCAGTTCATATTCTGGATTTTCCCCGTTTTGATTACCGGGGATTTCACCTGGATGTTGCACGTAATTTTCAGTCTGCTGAATCAGTAAAGAAGCTTTTGGATGTGATGTCGCACTACAAACTGAACAAATTCCACTTTCACCTGACGGATGACGAGGGCTGGCGGATTGAAATTTCCGGTCTCCCGGAGCTGACCGAAGTGGGCGGAAGACGGGGACATACCAGTGATGAAACTGATCATCTGATTCCCTCTTACGGATCGGGCCCTGATCCGGACAATTCAAAAGGCAGCGGGTGGTATTCGCAATCAGATTATATTGATCTGCTGCTTTTTGCCAAAGAACGGCATATCGAAGTAATTCCGGAAATTGATCTTCCGGGACATGCCAGAGCTGCTATTGTAGCTATGAAATCCAGAACGCTGAAAACCGGTGATGAGAGTTTCAGGCTGGACGAGCCGGAAGATGAATCTGAATACCGTTCAATTCAGGGATGGGATGATAATGTGATCAATGTTTGCCAGGAATCATCCTTCAGATTTATTGAAACGGTTATGGATGAACTGATTGAAATGCACAGAGAAGCGGGCGCTGCTTTGCAAACGGTTCATGTTGGCGGTGATGAAGTGCCCGGCGGGGTGTGGCAAAAATCACCTGCATGCAAAAATCTCATTAACGAAAATGAAGAACTTGACTCCGCGGCGGATCTCCAGAATTATTTCTTCCGGCGAACTCAATCCATTCTGAATGAGCGGGATTTACAGATGGCAGGTTGGGAAGAGGTTGCCCTTGTCCATCCGGAAAACGGAGAGCCTGTGAGTGTCAATGAAACTTTTACCGGAACATTTACACCTTACGTTTGGTCGAATGTATGGGGCGGAGGCAGAGAAGACTATGCCTACAAGCTTGCAAATGCCGGTTACCGGGTAATCATGTCTCATGCAACTGATTTCTATTTTGATATGGCCTATGATCATCATCCTGAAGAACCCGGTTTTTACTGGGCTGCATTCATTGATGCGAAAAAACCGTTTGGTTTTATACCCTACGATCTTTTCAAGAATGGAATTACAGATTATACCGGGAAGCCTCTTCCGGAATCTTATTTTGATAACAAGGTAAAACTGAAAGAAACAGCGAGGAAAAATATTCTGGGTTTGCAGGGACAACTTTGGGGGGAGACTTTAAAATCGGAAGAAAGAGTTGATTACATGGCTCTTCCAAGAATTATTTCCCTGTCGGAAAGAGCTTGGAGTCCGAAACCCGATTGGTCATCAATTGATGGGAGGCAAGAACGTGAAGAAGAAAAAAACAGAGCCTGGGCTGAGTTTGCACAACGGATGGGACATATTGAGTTTCCCAAACTTGATAAAAACAAGAAACTTTACCACTACAGAATATCTCCGCCCGGAATGATTGTTGAGGATGGCCTGATCAGAATGAATACGGAATTTCCCGGACAGGATATCCGGTACACGCTTGACGGCTCCGAACCGGACAGCAATTCCAGTTTCTACGAAAAGCCGGTTCCAATTGAAAAGGGAGCATCAATAAAAGCAAAAACATTTTCAACAAATAACAGGTACAGCAGAACCATAACTCTTCTTTATTAATACGATAGCTGAAAAAAAATTGACAATTTCTACCACAGGTCCCGGGTTTTGCTTTTGAGGTAATTCATGATTATCAATCATTTCTGTTTGGAAATATATTTGGATTGAATATTTTAAAAGTGGTGTCATCAAACTTTCACAGGTATTCAATTATTCAAACACAGATACAGTAGCCTCAGAGAATGGAAAAGCTGAATATTGATAAAATTGCAAAACTTGCCCTTGTATCCCGTTCTGTTGTCTCCAGGGTTTTGAATAATCATCCGAATGTAAGTGATGAAGCCAGGAAACGGGTTATTGATGTTGTTACGAAATATAATTACCGGCCGAGTTCAGTGGCAAGGAGTCTGGCCACTGACAGCATGTTTGAAATCGGGATTTTTGCTACGAGAAGAGGCGATGAAGCCCTTGGGAACGGATTTTGGACATTGCTGCATCTTGGAATTTTTGAAGAGTGCATAAAACGCGGTTACTTCGTGACTCTCTCTTTTATTTCAACGAAGATGAAAGAAGAAGCCTACAATTTTGTTCTGAATGAAAGAAGATTCGATGGCTATATTCTCTTAACAGGAGAGGTTGCTGACCTTGTATTCAATGTGATTAATGACAGAAATATTCCCACCGTTCTTGTAGGGCATGCGGATCGGAATGAAGGTATTTTTTCAATTGATGTTGACAATATTGCAGGTGGCTACAAAGCGACAAAGCATCTGATTGAGCTGGGGCATAAAGAGATTGGTATTATGCTGGCGGGGATGAACCTCAAAGAAACCGTTGACAGATTAAAAGGATACAAACGAGCAATGTCGGAATCCGGATTGCCGGTTAAGGAGGAGTATATTGTAAAAGGTGATTATTCCCAGCGGTTTGGCTATGAGACGATGCATTGCTGGCTGAATGATCATCCTGAAATGACATCCGTATTCTGTGCAAGTGATACGCTGGCTATGGGTGCACTTCTGGCACTGTACAAATCAAACATTCAGGTTCCCGGACAATTTTCAGTTATTGGATTTGATGATTTGAACTTTTCCAAATACCTGATACCTCCTTTGACTACAATTCAGCAGCCTATTTTTAAAAAAGGAAAAAAAGCAGCCAAACTTTTAATCGACCAGATCGAAAAGAAGGTGACTGATCCCATTAACATCAATCTTGAGCCGGAATTGATTATCAGAGAAAGCAGCGGAAAGGCGGCCGGTTAAGTAAATTACGGCAAATCTTTTAATTGAAACTTACTTAATTCATAATTGTCAATTCTTAATTCTTCATGTGACTATCTGAAGCTGAAACCGACACCCACATTTGCAACATTGTAGTTCGATAGAGTATAAGAAGCACTGATCGCGAATATGGCAAGCCGGATCCGAAGCCCGGCCATTCCGTGAACGGAATTTGCGCCGTCAATATCAAAATCTATCGGGTCGTCCACCCTTGCCACTGTAAATGGTTTGTTTGTTGCGGGATTTGTCTGAAACTCTTCGTTTGGAACAATTACAGGAAAAGCTCCGGGTGTGGTAACGGAAACGGTGGAAGTTTGAAAACCAACACCTCCCCAGAGGCTGAGAATTGGAAAAGTTTTGCCAATTAAAATGTTGCCGGTGAAAGCATTTGTTTTAAGTTCTGCTCTCTGGCCTTCCCATACGTCATCAGAAAACGGATTTTCTGTGTCGGGATCATTTGGATCAACATCCGGGAGTACTTCAAACCCGATTTCGGCATCAAAGTTTGTGAAACCGCCCTGGACCGAAATATCCACCGGCAGCAAATCGCCGCCCGGCAGCCATTGATTCAGTCCGTGTTTAATTCCAAATCCAATTAATCCCACTTCCAGGTCATCCACTCCGGGTATATCGATTGCAGGTATAAATCGAAGTGTTACATCTGTGTCTTTAATGAATCCAACCGTAAGCTGGATCATAGGAGAGGGGACAAGCGGAGTGCCGTATCCTTCAGGGAGTTCAAAACTAAAGAGTTCAGTTTCAAATTGCTGTTGTGTCATCGGGTCTGTGACTGTTTCAACACGGCGCAGTGTCGGCCCCTGAACTCCGCCCACAGCTGTAGATGTTATGGGATTTCCGACAATCTCTACATTTTCACTCAACCCGATATTTGCCACATTGAATATTTCATCAGCATCAGGCACCAATGCAAGTGATGCATCTACTCTCAAATCAAAGCCAAATTTTTTATATGGTTTAGCAGTGTTTACCCAGCCGGAATTCAGGTTCGCACCAAATCCTCTTCCAAGTGGTTTAAAGTAATTTTCAAACAGCAAATTAGCATCAGCCGTACTTGTTCGTAAAATGTCTCCTGCACTTCCAAGCTGCCCGTATGCTCTTTGCTGCATCACGATAAGAATCATGAAACCGGCAATTAACAGCGTCAGTGTTAGTTTAAATCCCTGAATTATTTTTGTTAACATTTCCCTAATTGTTTTTTAAGATGATATTTATCCATTACATAATCACCAACAAGAGCCTGTGGGAATTGAAATGTTACATTTAAATAGATCAGAATTTAAATCCAAAGCGGACTCTGAAGGGGTCCAACGTCAATAGCCCCCGACACACATGCATGTACGTGGCAGGCGTGGGATGAAGCCCGTGGGGAACGATCGCCGTAACAGCAAATCCCGAGGCAGGATTCACATCAA
>CAZFAJ010000136.1:0-5651 GCA_964517005.1 uncultured Balneolaceae bacterium
GCTGATGCGGTGTTTGCCGGAGCTCTTGCCATTATAATTGTTTCAGGTGTGGTGTCGGTTCAAGAAGCGCTTGCGGGTTTTTCGAATGAGGGGATGCTCACTGTGGCAGCACTCTATATTGTTGCTTCGGGGCTCAGGGAGACAGGAGCTATTCAGTTTGTGGTGAATAATCTTTTGGGAGTGCCAAAAAAAATGTGGATGACACAAACCCGTATTATTGCCCCTGTTATGGCTATGAGTGCCTTTTTAAATAACACACCCATTGTTGCCTCTTTTATACCTGCGCTGCAGGAGTGGGCACGGAAATTCAGGATTCCCGTTTCAAAGCTCATGATTCCGCTCAGTTATGCAGCGGTGCTGGGTGGTGTTTGCACATTAATAGGGACCAGTACAAACCTGATTGTGAACGGGCTTCTGATTGCAGAAAAAGATATAACACTTGGATTATTTGAGCCTGCCTATGTGGGTGTTCCGCTTGCTATTGCAGGATTTATCTATTTACTGCTCGCAGGCAGAAGATTACTGCCTGAAGGCAAATCACTGCTCTCTACATTTGAAAATACGCGCGAATATACCATCGAAATGATCGTCCGTGACGGAAGCACCCTAATCGGTAAATCAATTGAAGAAGCCGGCCTCAGAAATTTACCCGGCCTGTTTTTGGTTGAGATTGTACGCGACGGAACGATACTTGCAGCCGTTGAACCAGACGAAGTATTTCAATCCGGAGACAGGCTAATTTTTACAGGTATGGTGGATTCGATAGCCGATTTGCAACAAATAAACGGACTTGAACCTGCAACGAACCAGGTGTTTAAGCTTGATACGGCAAGAAGAGACAGGCATCTTGTGGAAGCTGCGGTATCACCGTCAAATCCACTGACAGGTAAAACAGTGAAAGAGGGCGAATTCCGGAACAGATATGGCGGTGTGATACTGGCTGTTTCAAGAAGTGGTGAGCGTGTAAAGCAAAAAGTGGGTGATATTCGTCTTCAGACAGGTGATGTACTGCTGATGGAGACACCACGAAACTTTGCAGACAGGTATAAAAATTCAAGTGACTTTTTGCTCGTCAGCACTCTGTCAAAAAACAATGTTCCGGATTACAAAAAAGGATGGATGGCCTGGGGAATTCTGGGTGTCATGATTCTTTTGGTAGTAATGGATTTGATGACGATGTTCCAGGCATCGTTACTGGCAGCATTTGGAATGCTGGTGACAAATTGCACAAATATGAATACGGCCCGTTCAGACATCGACTGGCAGGTACTGATTGTGATTGCATCAGCGCTTGGTATAGGAAACGCATTGCTCGTAACCGGAACCGCGGAGCATATTTCTATGAGTTTTATAGGTCTGGCCGGTGAACATCCCTATTTTGCACTCATTGCAACTTACCTCATAACGTGGGTGCTTACTGAAATGATTACCAATAATGCATCGGCCGTACTGATATTTCCAATTGCAATTTCGATTGCTGAAACTCTTGGTGTTTCATTTATGCCTTTTGTAATGACAATTATATTCGCAGCATCGGCAAGTTTTGCGACTCCTATTGGCTATCAGACAAATTTAATGGTTTACGGTCCAGGCGGGTATAAATTCAGCGATTATCTGAAAGCCGGCTTACCCTTAAACCTTTTGGTTGCAATTATTACCATAATCTTAGTTCCGGTAGTCTGGCCATTTTAAAGAGTTAAACATGAATAAAAAAATCAATAACCAGCCACATGGAAAATCTTAAGCAGAAATTGACAGTCATCGCGAAACAAGCCGGAGATTCGATTCTTCGCTACTATGATGATGAGATCGAAGTGGATCGAAAAGATGACAACTCTCCACTTACCAAAGCGGATACGGATGCGCACCATATTATTGTTGACGCACTTGAAAAACTAACCCCCGAAATACCCATCATTTCCGAAGAGGGTGGAATTGCCGGTTATGATGAACGAAATAATTGGAAGAAGTTTTGGCTTGTTGATCCGCTTGACGGCACCAAAGAGTTCATCAAGAAAAATGGTGAATTCACAGTAAATATTGCACTGATAGAAGATCGCAAACCAGTTCTCGGTGTGGTTTACATCCCGGCAAAAGATATATTTTATATCGGGGATGCAGAATCGGGCAGTTTCAAAATTGAGAATGGAAAAGAAAATAGCCGGATATACTCTGAAAAACCTGATCTCAGTAAACCGCTGACAGTGGTTACAAGCCGCTCGCACGGATCTTCTGATCTCGAAGAGAGACTGGCGGAACACAATGTGGTCATTGGAAAGAAGATACCTGCAGGCAGCTCGCTTAAATTTTGTCTCGTTGCCGAAGGAGTTGCAGATATATACCCGAGAATGGGACCGACTATGGAGTGGGATACGGCGGCCGGAGATGCCGTTTTTCGCTATTCAGGCAGGGATGGAACACGGTTGTCACCTTTGGAGTACAATAAAAAATCACTAAAAAACAACGGGTTTATTATTGGCCTGTAAAGATCTTTTATTCTTTTCGTTATAATCTTTCTGATTTGAACTGAGTGAATAGCAGAGCTTTAATTTTAAAGATCAGTCGTTGTGATTTAAGATTTCAACTTACCCTGTTTCCCCTTATTTTAATCATTCTTAACATTAACCGGATTTGAAACTATTAGACTTTTCAAAAGATTTCAATTTTTAAATTTGATATCTGTATAATTACATCTGCAGACAACAATCTGAAATAGTCACCAAGACTCAAAATGTCAAAAAAATTATCCAATACCCATCTCAAGAATCTTGAAGACGAAGCAATTTATATCATGCGTGAAGTAGCGGCGCAGTTTGAACGCCCGGTACTCCTCTTTTCGGGTGGTAAAGACTCTATCTGCATGGTACATCTTGCACTGAAGGCATTTCATCCTGCCAAGATTCCTTTTCCCTTAATGCATGTTGATACGGGGCATAATTTTCCTGAAACGATTGAGTTCAGAGATAAACTTGTAGAAGAAACCGGCGCAGAACTGCTGGTCGGCAGTGTGCAGGATTCGATTGACGAGGGGAGAGTGAAAGAAGAGACCGGGCCGGATGCAAGCAGAAATGCACTGCAAACGGTAACACTTCTTGATACCCTTAAAAAGTACCAGGTGGATGCAGCATTGGGCGGTGGGCGACGTGATGAAGAGAAAGCCCGGGCCAAAGAGCGTTTTTTCTCCCACCGGGATACGTTTGGGCAATGGGATCCGAAAAATCAGCGTCCCGAGCTTTGGAATTTGTTCAACGGCAGAAAAAATCCGGGTGAACACTTCCGGATTTTTCCTATCAGTAACTGGACGGAAATGGATGTTTGGCAGTATATTGCCCAGGAGGAGATTGATATTCCATCACTCTATTTTGCCCATGAAAGAGAGGTGTTTAACCGCCGGGGTGTGTGGCTGGCTGATACCGATTTTGTAAACCGTCAGGAGGATGAACCGCTTGAGAAACGAACGGTCCGTTTTCGTACGATTGGTGATGCTACCTGTACGGGGGCTGTTCTTTCCGAGGCATCCAATATGGAAGAGATTATTCAGGAGGTTGCAGCCGCACGCCAGACCGAGCGCGGTAACCGTCATGACGATAAGCGAAGCGAAACGGCTATGGAAGACCGCAAGAGGCAGGGTTACTTCTAAATTATTAATTTTTAATTGTGAATTCTTAATTCTGGTATAATTAAAAATTAAAAATTGAGAATTCAAAATTCAGTGTTTTATGAGCAATAACGGTGAAAATACCGACAACAAATACCTCGACATGGACCTGCTTCGTTTTACAACGGCGGGGAGTGTGGATGATGGAAAGAGCACTCTGATCGGGCGGCTTCTGTATGATTCAAAATCGATTTTTGAGGACCAGATGGAAGCTATAGAGAAATCGAGCCGGAGCAGTGGTGAAGAAGAGGTAAATCTTGCACTGCTGACGGATGGTTTGAAAGCCGAGCGGGAACAAAAAATTACGATTGATGTAGCCTACCGTTACTTTGCGACTCCGAAGCGAAAATTTATTATTGCAGACACTCCGGGTCACATACAGTATACCCGCAATATGGTAACCGGCGCATCTACCGCTGAGCTTGCCGTGATTCTTGTAGATGCGGGTAAAGGAGTTCTCACCCAATCCAAACGGCATGCTTTTATCTCATCACTGCTTCAGATTCCGCATCTTGTGGTAGCCGTTAATAAAATGGACCTGGTGGATTATGATGAAGAAGTCTTTGACGGGATTGTGGCGGATTTCCGGAAATTTGCTAAAAAACTGGATGTGGATGATATTACCTTTATTCCGATTTCTGCACTGAAGGGCGATAATGTTGTAGAGAAGGGAGAAAACATGCCCTGGTATCACGGAACCACATTTCTGCATCATCTGGAAAATGTGAATGTGGAAGCTTCCCACAACATTGTTGATTTCCGGCTGCCCATACAATATGTGATCCGTCCGAATCAAAAATTCAGAGGGTTTGCAGGCAGGGTGGCATCCGGAAGAATACGTCCCGGCGATGAAATTATGGCGCTGCCTTCCAGGCTGACAAGCAGGGTAAAAGAGATAGTTACCTACGATAATAATCTTCAGGAAGCGATGCCGGGAGATACAGTTACTGTAACGATTGAAGATGAGATTGATATCAGCCGTGGTGATATGATTGTTCGAAGAAACAATGTACCGAATGTTGGCAGCGATTTTGAAGCGTACCTGTGCTGGATGAATGAGGATCCGATGGAGATGGATAAATCCTATCTTATCAAACACACCACAAATACAGCGCAGGTTTATATTACAGATTTAATCTATCGCATGAATGTGGATACCCTGCACAGGGAGAATGCTGCGGAGTTAAACCTCAATGAAATAGGACGTGTAAAACTTAAGGCATCAAAACCGCTCTTCTTTGATCCATACCAGATTAACCAGAGAACCGGTAGTTTTATAATTATTGATCCTTCATCCAATGTAACTGTCGGCGCAGGCATGATCCGGGCGAAATCGACAATATCAAACGGATCTTCTGCACTAGCATCGCGAGGCGATGAAGCTGTGAAAACGACGGTCTCTCCCAACGTAACCTGGGAACCCTGGAATATTCCGCGTGAAGAGCGTGAAAAACGCAATGGACATAAGGCGGAGGTACTCTGGTTTACAGGAATTTCAGGTGCCGGAAAAAGCACTATCGCCAAAGCGCTTGAGAAGAAACTATGGGATGAGGGCAAGCAAACGGTGCTCCTGGATGGTGATCAGGTGCGACACGGGTTAAATGGTGATTTGGGCTTTAGCCCGGAGGACCGGACCGAAAACATCCGGCGGGTCGGGGAACTGGCCAGGCTCTTTTTTGAACATGGAAATATTGTTCTCTGCACATTTGTATCACCATATGAAAAAGACCGAAAACGTGTAGAATCCCTGTTACCTGAGGGGCGCTTTACTGAAATCCATGTTACATGCGATCCGGAAACAGCCCAAAAACGGGATCCAAAAGGACTTTATGAAAAAGCCAAAAAAGGTGAAATCAAAGGCCTTACAGGATACGATGCCGCTCATGAACAGCCATCCGGTGAAGATGTTGCAGAGATAAACACAGATGAGATGAGTGCGGAAGAAGCTGTGGAATATTTGTATAAAAAAATAACTGCTGAATAATATTACCGC
>CAZFAJ010000137.1:0-5579 GCA_964517005.1 uncultured Balneolaceae bacterium
TTAAGATCAGATTAAAGTGGATAAAAGAAATTAAAAATCAAAGTTATTTAAAGGGATAGAATCGTTTTTATAAATGATCGATAAATTGTAAATAACCGTTTTTACCCGACATGATTCTTTTCAAAACACTGATGTGCTCATGAGTAAGAAAGAAATTGAAACTAAACGTATTAAGAAACCCTGGCCAACCAAAGATGCCATGGAGCAGATCTATGAAATGAATCTTTGGGGAGATAACCAGTCTGAATTTTATTCAGGAGTGGGATCTCATCACCCCGCGATCGTAGATCCGTTTATCGAAGTTGTACGTTCATTTCTGACCTCGTTCGATACACCTCTTGTAGTGTGTGATCTGGGCTGTGGAGATTTTAACGTGGGAAATAAACTGGTAAAGTATACCCGGAAATATATTGCGGCAGATATCGTAGAAGACCTGATCGAGCGTAATAAAAAACTATTTAACGAGGATAATCTGGAATTCCGTTGTCTGGATATCGCAGTGGATGAGCTTCCTTCAGGTGATTGTGCTATCGGAAGGCAAGTACTTCAGCATTTATCGAATGATGAAGTAGGAAGCATTTTGAATAAACTGACTGATTTTAAGTATGTAATTTTAACTGAACACGTGCCTGAGGGGGATTTTATACCTAACAAAAACATTATTTCAGGACAGGGAACCAGGCTGAAAAAACAGAGTGGATTAGACGTATCGGCACCACCTTTTGAACTTAAGGTAAAAGAAGAGAAATTATTATTGTCTCAACCGTCTGAGGATGGAAATGGGCTTATTGTTACCACGCTTTACAATATGATATAAGCGGTACTCGGACATTTTACCCAGGCAGTGGTTTTGTTATACTGAAAACTTCCTTTTCATAGCCATCTTTAGTATCATTTTGTATGAAAATTTTAGGAATTGATGTTGGCGGATCGGGCATAAAAGGCGCTGTTGTGGATACAGAGAAAGGGAAATTATTAACGGACCGTTACCGCATACCCACACCACAACCGCCCAAACCGGGGGGCATGATCGAGACGATTGAGGCGATCATCACTCATTTTGACTGGCATGGGTCGGTAGGATGTGGCTTTCCGGCAGCCGTTAAGAATGAAATCATAAAAACTGCCTCCAATATTGATGACGCCTGGATCGGATTAAACGCATCTGCCCGGATCGAAAAAAAGACCGGATGCTCGACTCACCTGTTAAATGATGTGGATGCCGCAGGATTTGCCGAGGTGGAGTTTGGAGCCGGGAAGGATTGCCAAGGCACCGTCGTGGTAGCTGCATTCGGAACCGGGATCGGTACGGCTATATTTCACAACCATCAACTGGTTCCGAATACGGAATTGGGACATCTGCCGATGTATGGCGGACCTGCAGAAGATTATGCTGCCAACTCCATCCGCGAAAACGAGGAGCTAAGCTGGGAGCAATGGGGACATCGGGTCAATGAATATCTGCAGCTTGTGGAAAAATTATTATGGCCCGATCTTATCATTATTGGTGGAGGAGTAAGCAAAAAATTCAACCAATTCGAGCCGTATATTGATGTAGAATCAAAGATTGTACCCGCAGAAAGCCGTAACCATGCGGGAATTATTGGTGCGGCCCTGGCCGTTCATTCACTTCAGAAAAAGTAAGCTCTGGGCCGTGCAAAACCTATACAGGGATGTGTTGGTTAGCTGATAATGAAATTTTCGGGTATCATTCAAATGCGTATGACTTATCTATTCCCGAATAGTCATAACCAAAATGGATTATAATCCCGTAAAGTTATAACTAAAATGGATTCTGAGGAAAAGCGGAAAAGTTTAAACAAGAGTTTTTGTGTTATGTGGCACTATTTACAGATAGTATTCTTCGCTAATTTTGATATATTCTGGTAATGATATACGCTACTAAAATCCATGACTTATGACTCTTCGAGCTTTAATACTGTTTATTGTTTTTTACTCACTAAATTTTCTATACATACCGGATGCCGGAGCATTTCAGAGTTCTGGAGAATCCACGTTACTGCTTCAACAGCCCGCCCTTTCGGATGATCACATTGTATTTGTTTATGCCGGTGACTTGTGGCGCGCTGACAGAGACGGGAACAACCCGGTTCGTTTAACCTCAAGCCCAGCTGAGGAGAATAACCCGTTTTTTTCACCGGATGGCTCGATGATTGCATTTTCGGCCAACTATGAAGGCAATACGGATGTGTACATTATTTCGGTTGATGGCGGAACCCCGCGACGACTAACCTGGCATCCGGGAAGTGATGTTGTTACAGGATGGGGCAGTGATGATGAAGTAGCCTTTTCTACCCGGAGAGAGACCGATCATGGGCGGTCCGGACACCTGTACCACGTTTCTGTGGATGGCGGTGCACCTGAAAAACAGATGGAAGCACGCTACTTCAGGGGGCAGTGGAATAATGACGACACCAAACTGGCCTATATCGATTTTGGCCCCGGATACAACGGATTATATGGAGGGTCTGCCGGATGGAGAGGATACCGGGGTGGCGCAACGCCCTCGGTTCGCATTTTTGATGTGACAGAAAACAGTATTAACGACATTCCCGGTGATCGGGTGAATGACATTCAGCCGTTTTGGCTGGGGGATGATGTCTGGTTTATATCAGACCGCCACGACAAACGGCTGAATCTGCACCGGTTTGATCCGGATACAGAAAATATTGAACGGATTACAGATCAGACCGACTGGGATATTCACTGGGCTGCCGGCCACGGCAACACGGTTGTGTATGCTGCAGGAGGTGCACTTTATGAGCTGGATGTTGCGAGCGGTGAATCTGAGATGATTGAGATTTCCATCAACCCGGACCTCCCGCAAACACTTACCGAGTGGAAAAACGTAAGTTCGAATATTCAATCGGCCGGACTCTCGCCCAACGGAAAACGGGCGCTTTTTACCGCTCGTGGAGAAGTTTTTACGGTTCCGGTTGAAGAAGGCAGCACGCGAAATCTGAGCAACAGCAACACCATGCGCGAGTACACGGCTTTATGGTCACCGGCGGGGGATCAAATCGCCTGGATTGAGGAGTCGTTAGATGGACAAACACTGGTGATCAGTGGTCAGTCCGGGATTGGCGATACAGAACGCCATTTCCTCGGCGGAGATTTTTACCAGCTCGAAGACTGGGACGCCGATAATGGCCGCATCATCTTCACGGATAACCGGAATGCGATTCATTATATTGACCTTGAGAGTTCAGAAACCGAGCAAATTGCGCAAAGCGACCGTCAGGCCGGATTTGATGTTTCTCTCTCACCCGATGGTGCGTGGATGGCCTACACCGATATGCAGGCCAACTATTTCAGGGAGCTAATGCTCTACAATTTTGAATCCGGTGAAAGCTATACAATCAGTGATGGAATGGCTGATGTGGCATCTCCTGCATTTTCACCCGATGGAAAATATCTCTATTTCGCGGCATCAACCAACACCGGCCCGCGCCAGTTCGGCCTCGATATGACCAGCCAGGAGCGCCCGTATCGTGCCGGTATTTATGCGTTGGTTCTTCAGTCGGATGGGGAGTCACCGTTTACCGTTCGTGCAGGCGATGAAGAGACGGATGAAAACGGTTCAGAAGAAGAAGAGAACGAAGAAAGCCCTGCAATTGATCTTGAAAATCTGTTTGAGCGAAAAATTGCACTACCCGTATCGATCGGGAATTACAGCAACCTGAATGTGAGCAGTGATGGCGCGCTTTTCTACCAGCGTTCGGTACAGCCGGGCACTGCCGTTGAAGCCTCCGGATCTGACACAGATGAAGAAAATAAACTCATTCGCTTCGATTTTGAAGAGAGGAAAGATAATGTTGTCCATTCAGGGCTATCATCCTACACAATGAGTAAAAACGGAACGCACCTGCTTATTCAGATGGCAAATGGTTCGCCCGCTACTGCAGAGGCCGGAAAATCCATCACGCCAAAACCATTAAATACCGGCGATTTGCGAATGAGGATCAATCCCCGTGCCGAATGGAGACAGATTTTTGATGAAGGATGGAGAATGCAAACGCAATTTTTCTATGCAGATAATGCCCACGGCCTCAACTGGGATGCCGTTTACAATCAATACTCGCCGCTGGTGGAACATGTGGGCCGGCGCGAAGACCTGAATGATCTGATGGTAGAGATGATTGCCGAGCTACAGGCCGGACACAACCGCGTAGGTGGTGGCGATCTGCACAGAGAGAGTGGTCCGTCGGGTGGATTATTGGGTGCCAATTTTACTATCGAAAATAACCGCTGGCGAATCAGCCGGATCTACACAGGTGAATCATGGAATCCATTTCTGGAGGGGCCGCTGGCGGTGCCCGGAAATGAAGCCAATGAGGAAGAGTACATACTTGCTGTAAACGGACAGAATCTTACAGGTGCAGATAATCTCTTTAAACACCTTGAAAACACGGTTGGAAAGCAGGTAGTACTGACGGTTTCGTCAAACCCGGATGGCAGCAATTCCAGAAATATTGATGTGGAGCCGGTTTCTTCGGAAAATCAACTGCGGCTCTGGCACTGGATTGAAGCCAACAGAAAAGCCGTTGACGAGGCTACGGATGGTAAAGTGGGATACATCTATCTGCCCAATACAGCAGGAGCAGGCTACACGTTTTTCAATAGAATGTTTCACGCCCAGCTCGATAAAGAGGCTCTGATTATTGACGAACGGTCGAACGGCGGGGGACAAGCAGCCGATTACATTGTTGAAGTACTGAATCGCAAGCACCTGAGCAACTGGGTGTACCGGCACGGGATGATGTCGAGAACGCCGTCAGGAAGCCTGCACGGCCCCAAGCTGATGATGATAGATCAGGACGCAGGGTCGGGCGGCGATTATCTTCCCTACGCTTTCAGGGAGCTCGGAATTGGTACACTGCTGGGAACCCGTACCTGGGGCGGACTGATTGGAATCTTTTCAAATCCACCACTGATTGATGGCGGCGTGATGACCGTACCGCACTTCAGATTTGTGGATGCAGGCAATAATTGGTCCGTAGAGAATGAAGGCGTAGCTCCGGATATCGAAGTGAAGCTGGACCCCATCGCCACAAACGAAGGCCTCGACACCCAGCTTGAGGCGGCAATAGAAGAAATACTGCAACAGCTTGAAACCTACGAGGACGATGTGCCAAGGGAACAGCCACCGCTGCCAACGGAGTTGGGTAATTAGTGGTAGCTCAACTTTGTAACCTGAATTATTCACAAATATTAGGAAAAAATAGTTTAAGTATATACAAAACAGTAATTAGCGTTCATTCATGTTATTGAACTTAATTTTCGTCTGAGCTACTCTGCGAAATTTCAGCTTTCTGGAATTTAAGTGGGTGATATATGACTCCTGTCCCTAACGGTACATTGAAAAATCCGTGTTAATCTTGAAATCCAGTTAATCAGTGATTCTGATGGTATGTGATGGAGTAATTTTAGTATGTCTGTTATTTTTATCCCCCGCTTGCCGCAGCATAATCGCCGAATGAAACCTGTGCGGCTTTGTATGATATCCCCAATTCCTGCGCGGCCTTTTTGCCGCTGTAAACAAACCGGGGCTTTTCAAC
>CAZFAJ010000138.1:0-5444 GCA_964517005.1 uncultured Balneolaceae bacterium
GCACCGGTCGATTATTTCTCTGAAACTTACAATTTCGAACCCGACAATTCCTGGTTCGAGCATGCCCGAATGAGTGCTGTTCGCATCCCCGGATGTTCCGGTTCATTTGTGTCAGATATGGGGCTGGTGATGACCAATCACCACTGTGCCCGAAATCAAACGACACAGATCGCACTTGAGGGTGAAAATACTCTCGACGACGGTTTCTACGCCACTACGCTGTCTGATGAACGCAAAATTGATAACTATTATGTGGACCAGCTTGTCGAGATTCGTGATGTTACCGATCAGATTCTGGATGAAGTGGACGCCGTTCCGGTCGAAGAGCAGCCGGCGGTTCGTCAGGAAACGATCAGCCGCGTTCAGGCCGAAATCAGTGAAGAGGTTGCTGAATATGGCGACCGACAAGTACAGGTTGTTTCTCTCTTTAATGGCGGACGCTACTCAGCATATATCTTTCGACGCTTTAATGATGTAAGAATGGTGATGGCTCCGGAACTGCAAATCGGCTATTTCGGCGGTGATACAGACAATTTCACATACCCGCGCTATAACCTGGATATGACTTTTTTGCGGGTGTATGTTGATGACGAGCCTTACGAACCTGAATTTTATTTTCCATTTGCTGAAAATGGCGTTGAAGAGGGTGATGGCTTATTTATGATAGGAAATCCCGGCCGGACAACCCGGCTTAATACCGTTGCACAGCTTGCATATTCCGGCACGTATGATCTCCCTTTCCGACACAGCTTGTTTACACAGCTTATTGAAGGACTTGAAGCGTATTTTGAATATGGTTCCACAACGCCGCAAGCTCAGCAGCTCCGGAATACAATTTTTGGTTTAAAAAACTCACAGAAGCTTTTAGGCGGTCAGATTATTGCTCATAATGACGAATATCTGATGGGTCGCAGGGTGGATAATGAACAGAATTTCATTGATGCCCTGAATGAATCTCCTGAACTGCGTAATACCTATATTCCGATTATAAACCGAATTGCTGAGATTCAGGAAGAGAAAGCTGTCCTTGCTCCCTATAATTATTTAACACTTGGGCTAACACCCAATTCCTTCGCCTCTGCAGCACTGCTTCAAAGGGCCTACTTATACGCAATGATGGATCGTATTGAGGACGATGAAGAGAGGAAAATAACGTTAATGAACCAGATTCAAAGCATCCGGGACAAACCCGAGTTTCTTGAAAAACAGTTAATCATCACGCATCTGAACTATCTTGCCGACGCTCTTGGAGCCGACCACCCATACCTCATGGAGATCACAGATGGTGAGACGTACGATGATGTTGCAGACCGGCTAATTGAGAATTCCGGCTTTGCCGTGGCCGCTGAAACAGAGGAGCTCATTGAAGATCCTGAGTCTGCTGCTGCAGATCCTGCTGTATCCTACTTTAAAACGTTTGGCGATCCCTTGTTTGAGAACACTGAGCGCTTCCGCGAATTGTCGCAGGAAGAAAGTGAACTCCAGACACGGCTTGGCCGCGGATGGTTTGCCGTTTATGGAACAAGCATCCCACCGGACGCAACATTTTCACCCAGAATTCAGGATGGCGTGGCAGCCGGATATGAGTATAACGGAACCATAGCACCCGTGCACACAACCTTTTACGGAATGTACGACCGCCATTATTCTCACACAGGTGAACCTGAATGGGATCTGCCTGAGCGATGGTCCACACCTACTTCCACACTTGACCTTTCAACACCCGTCAATTTTGTCTCCACCAATGATATCATCGGCGGAAATTCGGGTTCACCGGTTGTAAATATTAATCTGGAAGTAGTTGGATTGGCCTTCGACGGTAACGTGGAAAGTATGGGGTCGAGCACTTTTATTCTGGATGACCGCAGTGCGCGTGCCGTTTCTGTTGATGTGCGCGGTATGCTGGAATCCCTTAGACACGTTTATGATGCAACGCGAATTGTCGATGAGCTGGAAAGCTCCAGAAATTGATATTGTAAACTGTGGTTCTTTAGATACATCGAGGCACCTTTTTTCCTCGTCATTCAGATTAACTTTTAGAATTGCATCTGAGTGACTTATTATTGCGTCGTATACAAACACTCTCATTTTTTTTAAGCTATTAGCAATCACGTGAACACCGTGATTGCTAATAGAAATTAAGAGAGACAATCCTCACACTGCCCAACCAGCAGCAGCTCGGCTGAGTTTATCTTGTGATTTTGAACCGGAGGAATAGAAACTTCGTAAGGCAAGCATTCTACCTTGCCGCAGTCCATACATTGAAAATGAGGGTGTGTATCCCTGTGTTTTTTGGATGAACAATCCTTACACTTAGCATACCAGCTGAGTCCGTCTTTATCCACAAAAGAGTGGAGAGTCCCATTATCTTCTAACCTATCAAGTATTCGGTACACCGTCGATTTGTTCATTTCTTGATTTAACCTGTCTACCAAATCCACAACGGACTGTGCATCTTTGCTTTGCTCAAATATATCGAGCAAGGTCTTTACTGATTTTGTTTTTCTGATAATTCCCATCACGTAAAGTTAATGCAACTTTGTTGCAATAAAAAAGATATTTACTATATTTAAGCAGAGAGTAATTTTTAAAAACAAATATAGTAACAAATCTTCAGGACATCACTACATCGATTTCGTGGAGGCTTCAAATGCTCTTACTCAAGTTAAAATACTATGAATTAACAGCTAAAATTTCATTACAAATATCTTTTTCATATAAAAACGCTACAGGCAATACAATTATGGATAAACGATGTGATGAATTTGTGGTTAAAGGCATTAAGGGTTTTTCAAAAATAAACGCAAACCTGTAACGAAACACTTTATACAATGGTAAAAATAGGATATCTCTTTGTCATCTTGCTGATTGCAGGTAATGACCTCTTCGCACAAAACCTTTTAAAAGGTAAAGTGACCGATACGAATGGCGAACCTCTTGTCGGCGTATCAGTCATGATACATGAAAACGAAAGCGGAACTTCCACGCAGGCAGACGGCTCATATCAGTTGGCGTTACCGGCAAATCTCAATAATATTGACGTTGAGTTTAGCATGGTTGGATACAGGTCGAAGCTGGAATCCGTATCATTGACGGGAAGTAACTATGTACTGGATATAATACTGACTGAATCCCGGATTGAGATGCAGAAAATTACAGTAACTGCCGGGTTTGCCAAAGAAAAAGAGTTGCTGCCCTATTCTATTGCATCTTTATCAAAAAAAGAGGTTGTAAGTAGCGGAAGTATGAATCTTTCGCAAGTCATTTCAAAAACGCCGGGCGTCTATTCCTCAAGTTTTGGTAATGGGGTTGGAAAACCAGTCATCAGAGGGCTGACAAATACCAACATTGTTCTTCTTAACAATGGCATTAAACAAGAAAACTTTAATTTCTCTTCCAATCATCCGTTTTTAGTTGATGAATTTTCCGCAGACCGGGTAGAAATTATCAAAGGGGCAACATCACTACAGTATGGCTCTGATGCAGTTGGCGGGGTTGTCAATGTTGTGAGAGAGCGTCCTGCCCAGCCTCAAAGTATTGTGGCAGATTTCACTTCACACTATAACACGAATACCAATGGCTATTTGAACAGTCTGGGCATAAAGGGTGGTGGTAAAACGTTCTTTTATGGATTGAGAGGCAGTCTGAAATCTCACGAAGATTTTACAGATGGCAACGACAATACTGTAACGAATACCCGTTTCAATGAAACCAATTTTTCAGCTAATGCAGGTGCACGAACAGATCGAGGCATTTTTTCGATCAATTACAATTATACCCGCCCTAAATACGGACTGCAAAATCCAAAACAGATAAACCTTTTTAATACCCGGCCTGATTTACTTACATCCGGCAGGGAAAACCAGGTTTGGTTCCAAAATTTAGAAAGCCACCTCATCTCTTCCAACAGCTCTATCTTTTTGGGCAAAAGCTTTATAGAAGTGGATTTGGCGTATCAAATGAATTCACGTAACGGAATTGGAGGTGGATTTAATCCTCAGCAGCAACAGGTGGTAATCCCAACGCGTGCCTCCATGCAACTCAACACCTTTACCTACAATGCTAAAATTGTGATTCCGGGTGACGATAGGAAACTTATCTTTGGTGTTAATGGGGCAAACATTCGGAATGATGCCGATGAAACCGCACCTAATAATCCCTTATTGGATTCTGAAATCAATGATGTGGGTGTTTATGGTATCGGCGATTTTAACCTAAGTGAAAAACTGACACTGACCTCCGGATTGCGCTATGACTTTAGAAATATGAAGTCATTTCCTTCCCCTACACAAACAACCAACCGATTTGAAATTGATAATACCTACCATAATCTGAATGGTTCTCTGGGCATCACATATCGGTTTGCAGACTTGCAATCTTTGAAAGCAAATATTGCGAGAGGTTTTCGCTCGCCTTCCATGCCCGAACTCACACAAAACGGTATTCACTCACAGAGATTTGAGAGCGGAAACCCGGATTTAAATCCTCAAAGAAATATGCAATTCGATGTGAATTACCACTTGCATACATCCTGGGTTAACTTAGACGTTTCATCGTTTTTCAACATTGTAAATAATTTTATCTATTTGATACGGACTATAGAAGATGCTCCCATTGGTGACGGCAAAATCTTTCAGCATGTACAAAATGATGTTACTTTGATTGGAGGAGAGGCTGCGTTGGACATTCATCCAACAAGATGGTTAGGCCTTTATGGCAGTTACAGTTTGGTTCGGTCAGAAATCACGGATGATCCCGGGGGATTCGAATATCCTACATTTATACCTCAAGACAGACTGACGGGGGAAATTAAATTAGAAAATGAAAATCTGGGTTTCATGAAACTCCCCTATATTGCACTCGAGGTGATGCACTTTTTAGAGCAAAACCGAACGGGACAAAATGAGTCTGCCTCGCCGGCCTATACGCTGCTAAATGCAAGAGTTGGTGCAGGTATATCTATTGGAATGATTGATAACATGGACATTTTCATTCATGGGAATAATTTAGCTGATACAGCTTATATAGATCATCTGTCCGTAACCAAACGATTAGGCCTTAATATGATGGGCAGGAATTTCATGTTTGGTATGCGGCTTCCACTTGATTTTACACTTTAGCGATGAAAGCAGGTATAAGTAGCTGCCAGTGCAGTTTAAAAGTTAGATAAATAATTTTATTAAGATTGAAAAATATCTCATTTTATAGAAGAGAAGCACTATATTTTAAAAACAAAAACAAGTTGAAACAGAGAACCTAAAAATTAAAATATCTGTCATTATGAAAACACTTTATAGCTCCATTATCACATTACTATTGTTATTTGGTTTACTCACGGCATTCACCAGCGAACACAAATATGCATCAGAAAGTGGTGATGCTGAATTAATGATTAACATGACCAGTGACGCATTTGAGGATGCTCACAGTACATACATGGGCCT
>CAZFAJ010000139.1:0-2335 GCA_964517005.1 uncultured Balneolaceae bacterium
AGATAAACGGGATCGAAACAATTTCGGCTGCCGTCCGTGATTTTCGTAGTTTTTTGATTACCGAGATCGAGGTGCCAGATTTGCCAGTTATCTCCCTCAGATTTCTTGCCTGCAAACACCATTTTCTGGTTGTCATAGGATAGCTCGGGAGAAATCGCTGATATGAACTCTTTCGTAAGGACTTTTAGAGAGTTTTCGGGATCGGCCGGGTCGACACTGATAATTTGCGCATTTTGAAAATTCTCTTTACCGGGGATGCCGCTGAAAAGATCAACGCCATTTTCTGCCGGTATGCGGGTCATGATGATCTGGCCGTCAGACGGGTCACCGGTTATTATAAAACTGGCGAAATATCCGGCAGCCAGGACAAGTATTGATATGACGAATCCTTTTTTAACCATTTTCAATTCAATGCTGATTCTCTTCGATGGTGATGATTTGATTCGCCTGCACATTTTCGAGTGTCTGGCGAATACCGGACGGCCAGGTAATTTCAATTATTTCCACTGTTTGATTGTCTCCCAAACCAAAATGAAGTCTTGGGTCATTTTTTGACAAATACTGGCTTCCGCCGGTTTGCTGGTCAAATTGGTCAACTCCGCCGGCTCTCACACGAACACGGGCACCCACTCCGTCGCGGTTGCTTTCCGTACCAATAAGACGGATCATCAGCCAGTTATTCGCGGAGCCAATATCATTTCGAAGCAGTACCGGTTCTTCATTCAGATTTACAATGAAAAGATCGATATCACCGTCGTTATCATAATCTCCGAAACAGCCGCCCCTGCCAACCTTGGCTTCGCTGAAGTATGGGCCATGGTCGCCGGAAGCGTCACGAAATTTACCATCGCCCAGGTTTTCAAAAATCTGGTCTTCCTGGCCATGAAGGTGTTTCAGCTCCCCGTTTATCACGTAGATATCTTTTTTCATGTTATTATCGAAGTCAAAAAATCCGGATGACCATCCCACATGCTGGCCGCTTGCAACCGCGATACCGGCTGAAAACGATACATCCGTAAAGAGGCCTCTCCCACGGTTTTCATAAAACGAATTGTATGAATCATCCGAAACAAAAAGGTCCATCAATCCATCGCCGTTAAAATCAGCAAAATTGACTCCCATGCTGGCTGTGGCTTCTCCGCCCCGGTTAAAAGCAAGGCCCGATCGTATCGCTTTGTCAGTGAAGCCTTTTCCTTCTTCATTCTGATAGAAAAAATTGGTCATTGCATCATTTGCCACGTAAATGTCAGGATAACCGTCTTCATCAAAATCAAGCGATCCCACGCCCATAGCGCGGCCTGCCGGGTTGTAAACGCCCATCTCTTTTGTAACATCCGTAAAGGTTCCGTCACCGTTGTTTCGGTATAATATGTCGGGTTGTCCTGCAAAATTTAGTGGCCCGGGGTACCCGTCCGGAGCATAAACCAGGTTCAGCTCAGGATTGAACTCCACATAATTTGCCACATAGAGATCAAGGAAGCCGTCCCTGTTAAAATCAAGCCATACAGCACCTGCACTGCTTTCATTGCCTGCCACACCTGCACGCTCCGTTATATCCGAAAACGTTCCATCCCCGTTATTTTCATAGAGTACATTCTGTCCGTGATTGTTTACATAGATATCCGGGTAGCCGTTATTATTGTAGTCGCCAACACTGACGCCCATCGTATAGCCACTGTTTCCGGTTCCGGATGCTGAAGTAATATTTCGGAACCTGCCGTTTCCAAGGTTTTCATATAGCATATTTTCGCTTACTGCAGATGGAGATTCACCCGAACTTACCCCTTCGTGAAATGATCCGTTGCCTATATATAAATCGAGGTATCCGTTTTGATTGATATCCAGAAATGCACAACCTGAGCCTACTGACTCAATCACATTACTCAAATGTTCGTCACCCATATTGTGAACAAAGTCGATACCGGCACTTCTTGATATATCAACAAAGTTATTAATACCCTCTTCGGGCAACTCATAGGATTCTGTTGTCGTGCCGCTATTTTCACTTTTACCCGGCTGACTGCAGCTTTGAAAAAGAGATGCAAAACCAAATCCAGATAAGCAGAGAATAAAAATTTTAAAGTCTTGAAACATGTCCTGCGACGATATATGGTTTAAGCGTTTTCGGAGAGAAAAATAAAAGATAATTAGGTATTTTTATCTCATATAAAAGTAGTGAAATACTGTCAGGCAATCAACTTTCAGAAAGAAAATAAAGTAAAAATTATCGATTTTACGTCTACTAAGGTTTTGCCGTACGAAGGAAAAAAATGGAACTGAACAGGCATCAAACCATGTAAAACCTGAAAAGCAGCGTAGCTGCGGCAGATATTGT
>CAZFAJ010000139.1:2435-3640 GCA_964517005.1 uncultured Balneolaceae bacterium
GACGTATAGTTGCATTTTATTGGCAAACGGAGGTCATATCTTTTACGTCCCCATTCTCCAGGAAGGTGATATCACCTGTAACCGCTTGAAAATCAGTGAGTCCGGATAGATGGCGGGTAATTGATTCACTCTCATAAGCTCCGTTTTTAAAACTTTCCAGAAGAACATTCACTCCGTCGTAACTGTATGCGGCTATATTCCCCGGCTTGTAACCATAAATAGCTTCAAATTCACTTTTGAACCGTTCAGCTCTGTCATGGAACCGGTTATCAGGGCAGATATGTGTAACTCTTGAGGATATGTATGTACGTAAAGCGGGATCAGCGGTGTCAAGAATGGAAAGCGGTGCAAACAGAGGAATTTGAATTCCTCTGCTGTCCATTTTCTGCAGGAGCTTTTTTAAATGCTCCGGATAACCGTAAAAAGAGAGTCCATTCGGGTTGGTGGCCGGTAATGGCTGAACCAGGTCATTAAAATCAGGCTTGTTGATATCATAGGTATTGTGCTCCGGATCCGGGGAGCCGTTATCCCTGGTAATTCTCAGAAAAGCCCCGGCTGCCATTTTATGATCATACAAGTCTGATGAAATGACTGCGAGACGCTCCAGGTTTTTTATGTTATAGATATGGTGGCTTAGCTGTTTGGCTTGCTGCACGTCATTGGGAATCACGCGGAAGAACCACGGGATGTTTGCTCCTGAAAGAGTGGGATCGGTGGCACGTGTACTGATGAAAACAACCTGCGCCTTTGCAACCGCCATTTCCACAAGATGTGCATTCTGACCGTTCAATGAACCGATGATAGCGGCTACCTCGTCATCATAAATCAGGTCAACGGACTTCTTGGCCCCGGCACCCCAGTCAGCGTCGCTTGATTTAACAATCAATTTAACGAGCCGTCCATTAATTCCACCTGTATTGTTGGTCTTGTTTACAGCAAGCTGCACTGCGTGTACAGCTTCAAGAGATAACGGGTCGCTTGCAGGATCTGCCGAAACAAGGAGTCCTATCCGGAGAGAGTCGCGGTTTATAATAATGTCATCCGGCTCCGGATCATCATGTATAAAATTCACGTCAAATCCCAGAAAAAGGCCTGCTAAAATCGATATTCCGATAAGTATAAGTCCTGTTTGCTGTTTGCCGTACATGTTTGCCTCCTTTTAAGTATGCTTCTCTAAACTCTTTCTGTAAATATATGTTTCTGAA
>CAZFAJ010000139.1:3740-5437 GCA_964517005.1 uncultured Balneolaceae bacterium
AGTGAGCACTATCTAAATTTCAGAAGCAGGATTTTTAATCGCACCTATGAATAAATTTGCGCCGCTCGTTCTCTCACTGATGATAATAACAAATGGTTTGTCTGCTTTTATCGCGGGGGGAACAGATTCAACGATGGTTACTGAAGTGGCAGCAGATGCCTCTGTTCCTTTCTCGTCTACTTTTACAAATGCTTTCTGTTTCACTGT
Organism: uncultured Balneolaceae bacterium; assembly: GCA_964517005.1. GTDB lineage: Bacteria > Bacteroidota > Rhodothermia > Balneolales > Balneolaceae > CAYVBJ01. Next base: position 3,948 of record CAZFAJ010000139.1, read on the forward strand.
GGAGACATAAAGGTCATTATCAGACCCTGTGATGCCAGAAAAGTCTGCAGCATCACCGGCGAAGGCATCTGTCATGCCCATGTTTTTCAGCACATCATTCAGCTCAATTTCATAAGAAAGCTCAAATTTGGGCAGTTCGAGGGCGACCTCTTGTTTGGTCATTTCAGACCGCCATCTGTCTATATTTTCAGCGGTTACTTTCTGATCAATAAAATCATTTATTTCTGAGTTGTCACCCGGAATAATGACAGACATCTTAAACAGGCTGTCACCATAAGGCAGTTCAACCATAGCTGCTTCATCGGAAATATAGGCCGCAAAACGATTTGTCTGCTTCATCATGTCAACTTCAACCATCTCTCCGTTCTGCAGGAAAAAATCTTCTTTTTGGGTATCTTCAGGATCAAAAGGCGCTATCCAGTCACCCTGAAAAAAGAGTGCGTTTATCAAAAACATGACTGTATTTGAAGGTATTGGCCCGTTGACAATCTTTTCTATTCTGCCCCTGGTTTGTTCGTTAACCCAGTCATTGATAATATCAGCCGATGCAGGATCACTGAAATCAAGTTCACTGAACCTGGCTTTATAAAAGGTTTCCAGCCTGTTCACAAAAGAGGTGTCAACTTCGAATCCTTCACGGCTCCAGATCGAGTTGGTAATGTTCATTTCAACCGTCGGGTCAATGCCGGTAAGCAGCTCCATCAGGGATAGATAACCTTCGTTCACATCATTCAGATCCATTTCACTCAGGCCCAGTGTCTCCTGAATCTGGTCAAATGTCTCTCCATCAGCCCCGTTCAATGTCATAGCCAGCGCATAGGATAAACTCAGGGGTGAGATAAATACATTTTCATTCTGATCGCCGGCTACCACATTTCTGAATAAGTTGTAACTAAAACCCTGATCTGATTCTACAAGGCTCTGCTCAATACTATTTAATTGTCTTGGTGCCTCTTTTCCTGGTTCTCCTGGTTCCACACTGGTAATCGAGTCGGAACATGAGTTGATCAGGATTACAGAAAAAAGCAGTAAAAAAATATTCTTTGTTTTCATGAGTAGATTAACTTTTCAATTAAAGGTTTTGCTTTCGGTTATACTACACTTTCAATTTTCTCAGTACCTACTTCAAAATTATTTTTTTTGAAACGGGCATGTATAAGTCGACACTACGCCAGAATACCTGCCATCATTCCGCGGAATTTTGGGATTAAACGTTTATTTCCGGCAATCGTTTTTCGATCATCTCTCGCCTGGATTCAAGCCATGGCGGTAAAATGAGCATACCACCGAGTTTATCGGCATTCTCATCCACCGTATAGCCGGGGCCGTCCGTTGCAATTTCAAACAACACCCCGCCCGGTGACTGAAAATAGACGGAATGAAACCAGTGGCGGTCAATAACATCAGTCGGGGTCAGCCCCATATTGATGACCTTTTCTCCAAAATGTTCGACCCAGTAATTGATTGAATCTTCAGGTACGGCCAGTGCA
>CAZFAJ010000140.1:0-5263 GCA_964517005.1 uncultured Balneolaceae bacterium
GAGCTGATTATCAAGCTCGCCTGATTCTTGTCTCCATAAAACTAAATCAAAAAAAACGCCGGGGGTTTAAATATTCCGGCGTTTTTTGTACCGATACAACTTATACCGGCAAAAACAAAAACTTTAACATAGTGTCTTGTCAAGACTAAAGTGGTGGGTGAGACCTGACAGCATACCGGCGTTTTTCCGGTTTCTGTCAGCGTCATTAACTTTGAAAGAAGGTTGCGTAAGACGAAGACCCAACGCTGTAAGATCCAGTAGGTGCTTACAGGTTTCGACCAACATTTCATATTTGACTTAACACTAGTTGATGTTTTTAAAATCCAGACAGCTCTTCAAGAGAAATTTTGCTTTCGTAGTAAGCTTTTCCCACCACTACGCCGAAAAGATCTTCCCGGCTCAGTTCATTGAGATCATCCATTGAGGATACACCGCCGGAGGCAATCCAGTTAAGGGTTGGAAACTCTTGCTGCATGGTCCGGTACATCCCGACATTTGGACCAGTTAACATACCATCCCGGCTTATATCCGTGGAGAGTACCGTTTGAAGGCCGGCATCAATCATGGGTTCAAGGAAGTCACTCAGCGGCTCGTCTGAGATTTCAAGCCATCCGCCATAAGCCATTTTGCCATCTTTCAAATCCAGTCCGAGAATGCAGTTCTGTGGAAAGTCACGGATTGCTTGCAGCCACTCGCTCTTTTTTTTGACGGCCATAGACGAACAGATAACCCCGGTTATCCCGGCATTCAGCAACAGCTCAATATCTTCCCTTGATCTTATTCCGCCACCGGTCTGCACCGAGATCCCTAAATCGTCAATAATTTCACGGATAATGGAAAGATTTTCAAAATCCCCGGACTTTGCACCGTTCAAATCCACGATGTGGATGTGATCGAAACCAGCTTTTTGAAAACCGGCTGCGAGCCGGACCGGATTCTCGCTGTAGATAGTTTTTTTTTGATAATTGCCTTTTTCAAGACGCACCGCCTGCCCGTTGAGCAGATCGATTGCCGGAATAATTTTCATGAATTGTCTGGTATGTTAACTTGATATTTTATTTGCGAAGAAAGATAAGCAAATTTTACTGCTTTGATAGCAAATGATCTATTTGTTTAGCTGTTTTGGCAGTTTCAAGAGCAGAAAATGGATCGAACAGTGTTTGAGTATTTAGCTGAATAGATTTCAGAAACTGGATGATGGATAGTTCGGCAGTTTTGGATGCATCAAACGATTTTCCCGTATTGTGAAAAAACCCGTTTTCATTTTTCGTGACCTTCACAATCTGGGTTAAAACATTGCAATCAAGCAGCTGATTATTTCCTGTGATGATGCGTCTGTGAGCTTGATCCTTTCCAATAGATAAATAGAGAAGGGAAGCAGACCCTCCATAGACAAATTTGATAAAAAGCTGAATGCCGCAGGGCATCTTGTCAATGGAAAGCAGCGCGGGATCAATACGATTAATTTTTGATCCCATCCAGTTCACGATAAATGCAAGCTCATCTACCCAGTGATCGCGAAACCCGAGGGATGAGGCCCGGTAATCAGTCCGGCTCTCCTCCTTTAAAATCTGGACAAAGTCAGGCTTTTTCACCTGCTGTTTAAGCCATAATGTAGATGGCGCCAGGGAAGGCCAGTGCGAAAACTGTACGTGAACAGTGGCCTCCTGTGAGGCGTGATATATTTTTTCAAGTTCTTTAATATCAGAGGGCAATCTTGAAATCATGTAGGTGTGATAACCTCTGCGGATCAGTTCCAGGAGAGAAGAGCAGTTGGAACTTGTATCGTCAATTAATACGCAGGCATCTACACTCTTGATCTCCTGAATTCTCGGAACAATTACCACCTCTTCAATCGAGGAGAGCGTTCTGAGATGTTTTTCCCACGTGAGAGCCCGCTTTGCGTCACCGATAATACCTATTTTCATGGAATGATATTAGGATAGAAATTATGAAACCCGAAAGTTCAAGGATAATAAAAAATATTGAATAATTTTTCTCTCTAAAGAAGCAGCGGCTTTATCGGGATAGAACAATTGACAATGAAAATCATTCAGGCATAATCAAAGCCAGGATAAAATAGAGAAGCACCATGGTTCCAAAGGATGAAAATACAAGAATGAGAAAGAGGATGCGAACAATGGTTGCGTCCCATCCCATATACTCGGCGAAGCCGCCGCACACACCGGCAATCATCTTATCGGTACGTGATTTTTTTAGTTTTGCTGGCATATCTATGTCCTTTTGTCTCAACTTATTTTGTAATTACAATAGAAGCGTACGGAAGTCAGTGAAAAAGGTTACAATCTTACTAAAAAAATCCGGTAAATAAAATATTGATTTCGAAGTTTCAGGCTTTAGCCCAATTGGAATACTATATATTTTTTAATCTTCTCGATTTAACTGGAACACAAAAGGCAAACTAAACTGTACTCGAACAGGTTCTCCGCGCTGATAGCCCGGTTTAAACTTGGCTTGTTTCACAGCATTCAGTGCTTCCTCATCAGCACCGCCGCCGATACCCCTGATTACTCTTGGATTTTCCACATCGCCGTTTTCATTTACGATAAACTGAACATACACACGGCCTTCAATCCCCGCCTCACGCGCCTCATCCGGGTAGCTGATTTTCTTCTGGAGCTCAGCCAGCCCGCCGATCAGTTCGGGCATCTCTTCAACCACTACGAAAAAGTTATTGTCTTGATTAGCTGTTATGTTATTTGGATTTTTATCTGGCATTTTTAATCCAAAAGTATCAAACGTTTTCTTCATTCCGGGCGAATTTGATTTGAGGCGTACAGTAATGGCACCGTGGTTGGCACGTTCGCCGAATTTTTCGATTGCAGATTCCCCCTTATATACGTTGATAGATTCAATATCCTCCGGGTGGATCTGCCTCAGCTGCTCCATTTTTTCAAGATTGGCATCTGTGGTCTGGGGATCTCCCATAAAAAGTGTGATTTCATGATGGCCGCGGGTTCCTTCTACGTCATAATCTGCCATCATATTGAGATCTTCATCATCCAGGATATTGTGCTGCTGTAAATCAGTACAGGCCATAAAAAGTGCTAAAATGACTAAAATTGTCATGAATGAGGCAAGGCTCAGTTTGGCCGGAGTGTGTCGTTTTGCTTGGGATTTCATCATATCTACTCGTTTTTTAAGGTTGGAGGATTCACGTGCCATTCCAACAGCTGTTGGCGCAGCAGCGGACTGCTCAAAATTTTTGTAAGGAATCAGTTCAAGTAATACGGATGCATATCTTTTTTTCGAGATATCCGTATCGGAAAGAACATCACTGTCGATCCGCATCTCGCGATAGTCGAGAATTTGGCGGAAAAGCAGATGAACTAAAGGATGTATCCAAAACAAGGCTCTTGTAAGGATCAGAAAGTGATGAACCAGATAATCTCTGTGCCGGATGTGAAGCAATTCATGGCGAAGAACCATATTCAGCTTTACAGTATCCCTGAAAAGCGATTCGGGAAGTATAATCACCGGCCGCCGGTAGCCAAATGTAAAGGGTATAAGCGGTGTATTTGCAATTCCCAGCTGAACCGGCTGCTCTGAAAAAGCCGATAGTTTTTTATTCTTTCCGGATACGCAGTCAAATGCCTGTATATTTTTTAATGCAACGGACGATGTGAGCTTACTGAGACGGTATCTCTCAAAAAGGTATCCCGAAAGCAAGAATAGAAAGCCTGCACTGTAGAAAGCAATAGCCACGAAAACAATATTTGCAAGAGTTAAAAAAGATGAGCCGGCAGTACTGCTTGCTGAAAGAGTTAGTTCAACCGGTGACTGGATGACAAGAAGCTTATAAGCAGATGCAGAACCCTCAGAGTGGGTTTGCAGCCATTCGGCTAATTCGATCAGTCCGGTGATCATCAATCCGGCGGGCAGGGCCAGGAAAAGCCCGAGCCTGATGTGATAGTGGTAATGTACATGCAGCTTGCCGGCGTACTTTAGAGCAAACAGAACCGGAATTGCGAGAAGCGTCCAGATAAGTACCGGTGGCCAGATGGAGGTTCCGGCAGAAAATAAATACTCACTGATTCCGGTCATATCAAACATGATCAATCCTCCATTTCATCAATCGATTTTCGGATATCCTGCTTCTCTTTTTCAGTCAGTTGTTCATTTTGAATCAGAGTCTGAATAAGGGCAGAAGATGAGCCGTGAAAAACTTTATCAATAAGTCTGTTGATCAGGAAAAACCGTACATCTTCAGGTTGCTTCGCCGGACTGTAAATATAAGCCAGTCCTTTTTTATTGTACTTTAAATATCCTTTATCAGCCAGGTTTTTCATAACTGTCATTACGGTTGTATAAGCCACTTTCCTGTTTTGCAGTATTCGTTCTTGTACATCTGCCACGGAAGCCTCGCCTAAATCCCAAACATGATGCAGAATCTCCATTTCAGTTTCGCCGAGGGGTGTAAGTGATTTTCTCATAGTATTAAAATTATATGTTTAGTATTAATTAAGTAGTTTTAAATTTAAAAGTCAAGAGAATTTTGATTTTCTAAATTTTTAAATGACCATTTCATCAATTTATCGACATCGCTTCCAAAGTAGATAGCGCCGGAGGAGAGGCGGCTGAAAAACATGAAATCCTGCTTATCCATACAGATAAATCCGGTTGGTTTTCCGAATTTCAAAGCCAGGCTGGCTTCAGATGTGGTACCAAGACCCATGCCGCAAACAATCACAATATCGGAAGACAAAATATTAATGATATTTCTTGCACCGCCAAACCCGGTTCTGATGGGGATGGTAACGAAGGGTGAAATATCTGTTAAACCAGATGAAGGCAGAACACCGATAACGATTCCGTTTTCAGCAGCAGCTCCCTTGGAGGCTTCATTCATCACCCCGGCTTTTCGTCCGCCTGTAAGAAGAATGCAGTTCTTTTTTGCGATTTGACGGCCAATTTCAAATGCTGTCTTCAGTACATCCTCAGAATCAGGATTCCCCGGCCCCATTACTCCTATAATCGATTTTCTTTTCATTGTTGTTCTATAATTTTCATTCGTTATTTAGTTTTTATAATAGGAGATATAAGTAAAATAACACAGCTTTTAAAAATGTAAACAGGGAAACTGTCGGGGTTGCACTACCGGTAACAGATTTAAAAATGTGTGAATTCAGGCATTAAGTGGTGTGTTCGATGAGAGCGTGAAGCAGGAAACCGGATCTGATCCAGTTAAACGTAATGGGACACACCCCTCGTTAAACTCATCCGGCTTTGCCGGTTCGCCTGA
>CAZFAJ010000141.1:0-3237 GCA_964517005.1 uncultured Balneolaceae bacterium
AGCATGTGATGCAGATTCGTGTGGTAGTCGTAATACCAAACCTCTTTGGTCCACGGATCTTTAAATTGGGTGCCATCTTCGTTGGTAACTGTGATACTGCTTTTCAGTACTGTTCAGATCTTTTGTACGATACCGTTGGTGGTCATAATTTCATGTTTGGTTAGTTTCTGAATCTCTGATCTTTCTTAAAAAATCATCAAAGGAAATTTGCTGACCCTGATTTAATTGTGAAAGTGCGAGCTCAATCTCCAACTTTTCAGCAAGCTTTGATCTATCCCAATTTCGAATCTCCATCAGTTCACCAATATGGTAAGTAGGGCTAATATTCTTATAAGGTTTTATGTCGTTTAAATTTGCCATTATCTCTTGATTATTTGAGTTTTAAAAGAATAATAAACCTGTGATAATAAATACCCTTTTTCCAATTTTCACGGTTTCATTAGAATAAGAAAATCCATAGTCCAACAGACTGGGATAAGGCTTATTTAATGATCTCCAGCAGGGCATCAAAGGCATAGACCTGATTTCGCTTATTTCCGGTGATTTCACGAATAATTCCTGCCTCTTCAAATTTCCCAACCAAGGTATACAGAGTTTGTTTACTGGGCTGTTTCAATCGTTTTGGAATCTCTTTTGCCGATATAATGGGCCGTTCAAACAAAAGGTCTAAAAAGAGCTGGGCATACTGCGAGTTCATCTCAACCAGCCTCTCTTTGGATGATCCATACAGTTCATACATTCCGATTACTTTGCTTTGCATCTCCCCGGCTGTTTTTTTCACTGCTGTCAGAAAAAATTGAACCCATGTATCCCAGTCCCTCTCCCTGTCAACCCGGCGAAGGGCATCATAATAGTCGGATCGGTACTGTTCAAAATATTCACTGATATAAAAATAGGGATAGGGAATCAATTCGTGCTCATACATGATAATAGGAATCAGCAATCGTCCCACCCGGCCATTTCCATCCATAAACGGATGTATGGCTTCAAACTGGTAGTGCGATACGGCGACCTTAATGAGAACGTCATATTCGGATTGATGGACAAACTCCACCCAGTTTTTCATTAGTCCGGTAATATCATCCGGTTTAGGCGGAATATAGGCCGCCTTATCCACTTTGCTGCCCGGCTTTCCGAGATGTACCGCCGTTCTCCTGAAGTTACCCGGATCTTTTTCTTTTCCCCGAACCGAAGAAAGCAGTGTGCGGTGAAGTTCTTTAATCAGGTTTTCACCTGTCGGTTTTTTCTTCAGGTATTTGATCGATTCATAAATAGCTTTCCGGTAGTTCAGTACCTCCAGAATATCCGGATCCTCCTCTCCCCGGTCACCCGCTTCATATCTAAGCACCTCTTCTACCGTCGTTTGCGTACCCTCAATTTTGGAACTGGCTACCGCCTCCTTGTTCAGGAGAGGCGCTACAATTAATTGAGGATTAATAACATCCCGGTACATTCTGCCCTTTAACTCTCCAATAGCATGATATGCTTCCGTAATCATTTTCAGTGGCGGCTTTAAATCTGCTTCAGGAGGCAGATAGGGCAGATTGTGGAATTTAATATTTTCCATAGTCCAGTCTGTTGGATTATAAAATTTCTTAGTCCAATATAACTCGTTTTACTGGACTAAGAAAATCCATAGTCCAATGGGCTTTACTAAAACTACGCTACCAGCTCCTCATTCATCTCACCATTGGAACTGTGATGGATGTGATGGTGCAAGATAAACGTTTTCAAACTCTATCACTGCTTTCAATTCACAACTGATTTTATCCTCAATCAAAAAATCAACGCGGCGGTTGCCTATATGATACTTTTTATACATCACAGGCATATCGAATTCCCTTACATATTGTAATCCTGCCTTATTCAGTTCAATTTAAATCGCCCGCTGTTAAATCACCTCCTGGAAACCATTAGTGAACTTCCATTGCACAGCCAATAATGCGCTCAGTTATGTCAGAGTATTTATATCTCTTTTAAAACCTTTTTGTTTATTTTAAAGACATCGGCTGCTTACGTAAGGTTCCGGCCCTCACTCCAAATTTCTATGGCTTCCAGGTAATTCATTAACCTAATGGATTCGTCTTCTAAATGGAAATAGTCAATAGCAGAACGGATCGCTTTTTTCGCCTCATCATCGGTCAGGGATGAATGCTCCTCCGGCAGGTTTTCAAGTCCGATGAAATCCACTTCTTGAGGTTTGGTGATGGCAGCCAATTCTATAATTACATTATTCCAAAGCCGGGACTCCCGTTTTTTCTTAACGGTGATGATTTCACAGCCTGCCTTTTGAAGTATCTCATTCATTTCGGTGCGTCCGGGGGATTCCGAAGGGTATGCAGGCAGGCTGATATCTGCTTGTTTCAACACGTGAGCCAACGTGTTCCATGCCTTGTGCTTCAGTGGAAAGTCAAAAATTTCATCAGGATTCTCCTCCCATTTTTCCAGTTTTCCGTCTTTTTCCCTGAGACGTTTGAATTTGAGCCCGTCTTCGGCACCCGTACGGAATTTGGCGTTTATAACGAGACCGGGGATCCACAGGTATTCGTCCCTCACATAATGCAGTTCGTAGAAAACAGGCAGGTCAAAAAACATTTTCCTGAAACGAGGTGAAAGAGTTCCAAAGCCCCGCCACTCCCAATGTATTCCGGTGGCCATAAGATTACAATTTCGAATTTAAGATTATTTATGACAGAAGTATTCAAATGTAATAATTGAAATCATGCCATTTACAGGTACATATCAAAGCTACCCAAATTAATGAATAACATTTGGAATAAAGAGGCATGTTCTGAACAATCCGGAAAGACACGCCGCTATCAGGCCGAAAAAAGAAAGGAAAAACTGTCAGCTCAATACTGACAGCTGCCGGCTGAAAAGTACGCCCGGAAGAAAGCAAAATTGTTCACTCTATTTCCCTTAAATGCACTTTATTATCTCCTAAACGTTGATTTTATTTTCCGATTAAATGAGTAAAGCGAGGGGCAATGATGGTGGGCAGACTGAATAAAAGTACTGCCATCATCCTCCAGAAATGATATAAATTGGTAATTCATATCTATGCCGGGATTTTTATTTTCCAGTACCTGCATGGGAATATTTGGCACGAACGTAAGCAGGGATTTACGGTCAATAATGGTAATCTCTGCTTTGTCTTTCACCGCATCGTGAATATATCTTGCGGTTGTGAGTCCTGCAAAATTGCATCCGAGGATAACGATATGTGGTTTTGACATG
>CAZFAJ010000141.1:3337-5232 GCA_964517005.1 uncultured Balneolaceae bacterium
AAACCGACGATGCTTACTTTGACTTCTTAGGGAGTATTCAACATCAAGAATATTCCTGTGCCAACCGTATTAGCATTTGCAACTATTCTGATTTTATTTGGATATAATATTTACAACATAACCCAGAAATTTTTTTAAAGTAAAGGTTTTAAAAAATGATACTTAACTACACAAAGCCATTTTTATCAATTGTTAAATATATATACAACATTGTAAATAGTTTTAGCGGCCACATATCGTTGAGGAGTCTTCCAGCTGGGAAATATCTTATGGGAATAAGAGGCATCAATGGCCAAGTATAACCTGAAAAACACTCATAGCAAGTACAGCTATGGTAACCCAAAGGCCTACTGATTTAGCTTTACATTTTTCAAGAGCTTCCGGTACTAAATCAGCAAATACCATCCAGATCATGGCACCGGCGGCTAAACCGAGACCGAGTGGAAGATATTGTTTAAAGGTTTCAACAAAAAGAAAGGCAGGTATAGCCATCAACGGTTGGGGTAGACTCGAAAAAATACTCCACCAAACAGCTTTAATCGGAGATGTGCCCTGCGGAACCATAACCAAACTGATGGCAAGTCCTTCGGGAATGTTATGAACGGCTATGGCAATGGCTATGAAAACCCCAAATTCCATGGTGCTGGCAAAAGAAACCCCGACACTAATCCCCTCTGCAAAGGAATGAACCGTCATAATTCCAAGAAACATAAGCATTTGCTTCCGGCTCCCGCTAATCAAATCTTTTACATCAGCATCACCGCGGCTTTCCATCCATTTTTGAGATACCACTACAAGTATTAAACCGGCAAACATGCCACCAATAGTCATCCATTCACTGGCATTATACCCTTCCCTGATCAGGCTAAAACTTGCAGCAAGCATTAGTCCGGCAGCTACGGCGTTTGATCTGCCTAAAAGTGATGGTGAAATATTTTTAATAAAGAAAAAGGGCACAGCTCCCAAACCGGTTGCTACTGCGGTTAAAAGAGCATATAAAAAGACTTTTGTAATTGGTAATGATAGTATTTCCATAATAATAAGTAGTTGTCAACAATATATAGTTGCAGGTATCTGTTTGTTTATTATAGCATCAAAAGGGTATAATTCCTTCTTCTTAAAGAGATCTATCAACTTTTTATCAATAATTGTTAATTTAAAATAATTTCATAAGTTCGTGATCCTTTAATTTCACTATTTAAAATAAACTCTGCTATGAAAAAGCTTACAAAGCTAATTCTTAATTTAAGTATAGTCATCATCATTATCGGCATATCAACAAGTTCAGTTTCCTCTCAATCCATCCTGGAAAACTACATTACCTCTTTTGATTATGAGGCCAGAAAAGAGATGAAGGTAAGCAGTGAAGATATTGTGAACTTACTTATATCCGGCGACGCCATTCTTCTTGACATCCGGTTCGAAGAGGAGCAACAATCGTGGGCGATGCCTTATGCCGTAGCGATGCCATTGCCGGAAATTCCCGGTCGTATTGGGGAATTAGACAAAAGTAAAACCATCGTGGCGGCATGTCCGCACAGAGATCGGGCTATCATTGCCATGATGTATTTGAAAAGCAAAGGTTTTGATGTAAAATATTTAAATGCAGGACTGCTCGGGCTGGCTGAATATTTGAGAGGTGATCGGGCGCGTGAGTTTATTAAAGAATTAGACAATAAGTAGTAGAGATCACAAATAGCAGTTCAACCGGCGAATAAGTTCTCAGCAGTGATGAACTGCAGCTTCACCAGTTTTAAAGAATTTACTTAGAAAGTTGAGGTTAACTTAAAATATGCCCCTGCTTATATTTCCCAATAGATACTTTCGGCTGTCTTATCCTTAACAAATTCTTTTTTGCTTAGTCGTTCATGTAATGCAAATACACTGCAAGTTCT
>CAZFAJ010000142.1:0-2652 GCA_964517005.1 uncultured Balneolaceae bacterium
TGCAGGGCTGGCCGCCTACTCATTCTTTCCCAAAAATCCTGCCATCAAATAAGATCCAGTATATACCAACCAATTAAACATGATTTAGAATCGAACTAAGGTTACAAATATAAACTGAGATTTTTTAACGGTTCGATAATAGTTAGTTAAAACATACAGAGGATTATATAAAGCGGTAAAATAACCGTACTTTCAAAAAAAGCTTTACTGAAAAAAATCAGAATATGCCCAAAAACCCTGCTTACACAAATAATAATCAAATAATCAGCACTATCCGCTGGCTGCTCTCCGCGGCAATTCTGATTCATGCGATTGGGCTTTTTGCCACGGTTTTTGGGATGCGGCAGACTCATTTTGGGAATTACCTGTTTCTGGTGATGGGCATGCCTCATTCGGAGGCACTTTTCTATGAGCATATCTCGGTTTCGATATTTTTTCTGCTATGTGTCATTAATCTGTTTCATACGCGTCTCTATACACTTCTGCCCATAGCTGCATATATATTCTTTGAAGCGTGGGCCGGATATTACCAAGGTGGATATCGCTACAGTGATTTTACGTTGATGGCTCACATCATGCGGTATTTGACGCCACTGGCCCTTGTTGTTCTGTGCGCGTGGCCGTTTCGTTCAACGATGAAGGCCGCATTCAGGCTAAAGTCCGCGGAGTGGCTGCTGCGCGTGTCGCTTGCCATACTCTTTTTCATTCACGGTCTCGAGGCGTATTACGGCTATCCCGGTTTTCTTGATTTGATCATCGGATCTGCCAGGAACCTGGCCGGTATTCACATTGCGGAAAGCACTTCAGCTGTGTTATTGAAAGGGATTGGAATCCTGGATTTTGCCGTGTCGCTATTAATTCTCGTTCGTCCCGGGAAAGAAGTATTGTTTTGGGCACTGTTTTGGGGAACTCTAACTGCATTTTCCAGGGTAACCGCTGTGGGCACTGCGGCCTATATCGAGGTGCTGTTTAGAGCTTCACACATGATTGCTCCTTTAGCACTATGGATCATCGTCTATAAACCTATCTATTCATTTCAATCGAAAAGAGACAGGCCGTTCATCAATAGGATATCTGTTCCACAAAAAACCGCTAAAATTTAAATTCAATTCATAATGTGTTAATCCATGCTCAATAACCGATATATTCAAATCGCCATAACTTGCTCAGTTGTTTTACTTGTGGCAGCACCAATTGCCTGGAATTTTTTTGATAAAAATAACGAAGAGATACCCCAAGAACATATTATTGACCTGGAGCCTTCAGGGGAGCCAATTCACATTCGGGTTTTGTTTGAACAAAATCCTGCACGCGAAGCCCAGGTTTCCTGGACTACAACGCTGGAGGGCAACAGCCACGCGCTCTATTATGATACGGAACCGAGGGAAGGAAATCCATCCGTATACCAGCATCAAAGTAGTCAGATCCATTCCGGAAAGTACGCTCTTCGATCTGATGAAGAGGGAATGGATGGTTGGTACCATCACGCATATATGGAAAATCTCGAGCCGGCTACTAAATACTATGTGATGGTAGAAACCGACGGGGTGAGATCAGAGGAGTATTATTTTATAACCGCACCTGACGATGACCGGCCGGTAGCGCTATTGATGGGGGGAGATTCAAGGGTAGCTGATACCCGAATTGAAGAGGACAACAACCGGCGGAAGATGAACAGGCGAATGTCTCTTTTGCTGGAAGAGTATCCGCACATCGTAGCGCTGGCTCACACGGCCGACTACACGAACCGTGCCTATTGGTCACAACTATACTGGTGGCTGAAAGATCACCATGAAACGACAACTACCTCTGATAACCGACTGCTGCCGCTGATCCCATCGCGGGGCAATCACGACTTGGATGTGGGGTTTGAGGAGAAGTTCTACTGGCCCAGCAGGAAGAACGATTTCTATTACACCTCACAAATCAACAGCGAAACCGTGGTGGTTGTCCTGAATACAGAGATCAGTATTTCGGGGGATCAGAGGGTCTGGCTTGAAAATACACTTCGGGATATTCGACCCAATAACCGTTACGTAACTGTGATGTTTCACAAACCGATTTATCCCAGTGTGAGAGCCTATGACGGGGCGGAAGGGCGAAGGAGAGCGTGGGCACCACTGTTTGATGAACATAAAGTAGATCTGGTTGCCGTGGGGCATGATCATGCATTGAAGCGAACAGTGCCAATACTCGCCGAAGAACCTAACCCTGAGGGAATCGTCTACATCGGTGATGGCGGACTTGGTGTACCCACGCGCGAAGTGGATGCATCGCGCTGGTACCTACAAAATCCCGGTATGGCCGAGTCAATTTTTAATGTTCACTTAGTAGAGTTTAGCTCTCAACAAATTCATATACGCGCTTTTGGAATGGAAGGTGATATACTGGACGAATTTATGATTCCAGCAGACCTGGAGCAGCGTCGTTCTGAGTATGAATCAATTATCAGTGAAGAAGTTGAATAACTGACAATTTTTGACTAAATGCGTCTTCTTGTTTTACGATGCAATCCCTGTGACCCCTTGATTTTTTATGGAGTCAGGAGTTATGAATTTATCAGTACACCGGCACCTTATCATCGATCTCTTCTGACCATGCCAGTATTCCCCCTTTCAAATTATAGAGATTATCGAAGCCATGATGTTCCTT
>CAZFAJ010000142.1:2752-5184 GCA_964517005.1 uncultured Balneolaceae bacterium
GGCTCAGGGAAAAGATCGCGATAATTCGGGCCCCGGTTTCCATCCTGATCCGTATAATTAAAAACAGAAACCTGCCCTTCGAACTGGAAGATCGATCCGTGCACATTTGGCTTATTCAGCATCACGGTTGCATCATTAATCAGGTAACGGGTGGGAAAATTATCCGTGCCATCTGCAACTACATCATACTCTTTAATAATTTCCAATGCATTTTCGCTGGTGAGCCTCGTTTCATGAATTACAATATCGATATAGGGGTTAATATCCTGAAGCCGTTCTTTGGCCACCTCAACTTTGGGCCGTCCGATATCTTTTTTCCCGAACAGAACCTGGCGGTGCAGGTTACTGGCCTCCACTTTATCGAAATCAACAATTCCGATTGTTCCAACCCCGGCTGCTGCCAGGTACTGCAGCATGGGTGCGCCTAACCCGCCTGTGCCAACAGCCAGCACTTTGGCTGCTTTCAGCTTCTTCTGGCCATCCATTCCAAATTCCGGAATGGTTAAATGGCGGCTGTAATGAGCAAGTTCTTCTTTTGAAATCTCTGTGTTTTTCCAGTCAGTCATAAGATTGGGTCAGATTTTATTTTTATAAATTGTCAGCAGATCAACCGCCCGCAATAGCGGGGATAATACTTATTTCGGTATTCTCATTAAGTTTTAGTGAGCCGTTATCCTGTGGCTTCACCTCTTCATCACCGATGTAAATTTTGATATAGGAACGGACATTCCCGTTATCGTCAAATAGATTTTTTTTTATCTCCGGATACTCGTTAACGAGGTCTTCGAGTGCACCGGGCAGATCATTCTTCTCTGTTTCAAAAGTACGGTTTTGATTGGTAAATTTGCGAAGCGGTGTAGGTATATTTATGATTGCCATTGGGTTTGTCTGTTTAGTGTTAATAATTCTTCGTTTCAACAGGTTTTTCAACCTCTTCTTCATTAAAAATTCGTTCCTCAGTCAGTCTCCATGATTTCACATCTGCAGTTTTCCCGTCCATAACCGAAAAAATAAGATATGAAAACCAGGGCAGTGCAACACTTCGGTCATGTTCCGATGCGATTGCCGGATGATCCGGATGGGAATGATATACACCAAGCAGATCCAGTTTATGATTGTCGGCAAATTGTTCAGCTTCTCTGTAATCTTCGGACCTAATGTTAAAGCGGCGTTCCGGGTTGTCGTGATTTGAGTTTTTGACCGGCATGACTGATAAAACATGCCGCGCATCACCTGACTCGCTGCCGAAAAAGAAGCCGCAACACTCGTTCGGATAAGTCGCTTCTGCATGTTCCGACATTTGCTGCAGTGCTTCAGGTTTTATTTTCAGTTTCATCATGTTTTGGTTTTGAATTGCGTTTGTAATCAGATTTTAAACTATCCAAAAATATGCTTATATACGTCTCGGTAACGGCTGCCATTATCAGGAAAAATAGTAACAACCGTTCCCTCCTCAAGTTCTTC
Source organism: uncultured Balneolaceae bacterium (assembly GCA_964517005.1). Lineage (GTDB taxonomy): Bacteria > Bacteroidota > Rhodothermia > Balneolales > Balneolaceae > CAYVBJ01. The sequence continues at coordinate 4,217 of CAZFAJ010000142.1, forward strand.
GGCAAGCTGAAGTGCGCCCGATAAATTTGCAGCAGATGACGGGCTTAACAGTAAACCTTCTTCCAGTGCGGCTTTTTTTATCAACCGGTAGGCATTTTCTGTATTCACTGTGCGTATTTCATCCGCCAGTGATTCGTTATAAATACCGGGGATATGGGCGGTTTCCAGGTGTTTCCATCCCTCCAGCCCATGCATCGGTAAATCCGGCTGGAGGCCAATCAATTTTATGTAAGGATTTAAATCTTTCAGGTAGCTTCCTGTTCCGGTGAAAGTTCCGGTTGTTCCAAGTCCGGCGATAAAATGGGTGATCGAATGATTCGTCTGGCGAACAATTTCAGGCCCTGTTGTATCGTAATGTGCACTCCGGTTACTTTCATTATTGTACTGGTCCGCATAGTAGTAAAAGCCGGGATTGCCATCGGCCAGGGTTTGGGCAACTTCCTGTGCTTCATCGGTTGAACCACTCCCCGACGTGTACCTGATTTCGGCACCCAGTGCTGATAGTATCTGCTTCCTCTCTTCCGATGCATTCTCCGGAAGGCAAATTGTCAATGGAATGCCTGCAGATGAACAAATATGGGCATACGATATACCGGTGTTTCCGCTTGTTGCATCCAGAAGCCTTACTGAATTTGTGAGCTCACCGCGTTTAAGAGCGTCCCGGATAATACGGTATGCCGGACGGGATTTCACACTGCCGCCAAACTGCTGCCATTCAAGCTTTGCAAACAGAGCAACATTTTTATTTGGATTCAAATTTTTTATCGGGTAGAGCGGTGTATTCCCGATAAAATTGCCCAGTGAGTCTACCTTTTTGAGGAGCTTTGAGTCTGTGTTTTTAGTTATTGTTAATTGATTCATGGTCTTTAAATAGCAATATGATTGTACTTGAAGAATGAAAACAGTGATTGATTCATTCTCATAAAACGGGTGAAAAGCCTGAAAAAAGAGAGGGTGTGTCAGACTTT
>CAZFAJ010000143.1:0-5120 GCA_964517005.1 uncultured Balneolaceae bacterium
TTTCCCGGGAAAAAACCCTTGAACTGCTGCCTACAATTGAATCCGAAGGACTGAAAGGCGGGGTGATTTACTACGATGGCCAGTTCGATGACTCCAGGCTTGCAATCAACCTGGTTCAGACTGCGCTCGATCATGATGCAACCGTTCTCAATTACACCAAAGTAACCGGCCTTCTGAAATCAAATAATACAACCAATGGAGTTAAGGTTACCGATCAGATTTCCGGCGACTCATTTGAGGTGAACGGACGGGTTGTGATCAATGCGACCGGTGTGTTTACCGATGATATTTTGAAAATGGATAATGAGGATGCCAATAATATTATTGCTCCGAGCCAGGGAGTCCATATTATCATTGACAAAAAATTTCTTCCTGGTGACAGCGCCATCATGGTACCCCATACAGCAGACGGGCGGGTTCTTTTTGCAGTTCCCTGGCATGATAAAATTGTTCTGGGTACGACAGATACGCCTGTTGACGGGCCGTCTCTGGAGCCTGTTGCAATGGAGTCGGAGATTGAATTTATTCTGAAACATGCCTCCCAGTATCTTACCGGTAATCCAACCCGTAAAGATGTGCGAAGTGTATTTGCAGGTTTGCGTCCATTGGTGAAAGCAGGTGATTCAAAAGATACAGCTTCACTTTCTCGCGATCATACGCTGATTGTCTCTCAATCGGGCCTTGTAACAATTGCGGGTGGTAAATGGACAACGTACCGCAAAATGGCCCAGGATACAATTGACCAGGCAGCAACAGTGGCCGGTTTAAATATCAAGGAGTGCATCACTGAAAACCTGCGCATCCACGGCTGGCTGAAAAATGTCGATAAAAAAGATCCGCTTTATTATTACGGATCGGACAGGGTTTCACTTCAAAAACTGATTGATGAACGTCCGGAGCTCGGAGATAAGCTGCATGAGCGCCTCCCCTATCTGAAAGCGGAAGTGGTTTGGGGAGTACGAAATGAACTTGCAGTTTCGATAGAAGATGTACTTGCAAGAAGAACACGGGCCATTTTGCTCGATGCACCGGCGAGCATTGAAATGGCCCCGGAAGTAGCCCGGTTGATGGCTGAAGAAGCCGGACACGACCAAAAATGGCAGGAAGAACAATTAAAGGACTACATGGCAATTGCTGAAAGTTACGTACTGTCTGAATAAAACTAACTGAAAGTTCTAAACTCATAATTCTAAGTCTAACTAACATGTATCCATTTATTGCCGAAATTATAGGTACCGCCATTTTAATCATCTTCGGAGGCGGTGTTGTTGCAAATGTTGTTCTCAAAAAAACCAAGGGTCATGCCAGTGGCTGGATTGTTATCACCTGGGGATGGGGAATGGGCGTTTTTGTAGCTGTATTTACTGTTGGCCAGTTCAGCGGAGCTCATATCAATCCGGCCGTCACAATCGGGCTTGCAGCAGCAGGCCTGTTCGATTGGATTATGGTAGTGCCCTATATTATCGCTCAAACATTTGGGGGATTTCTGGGTGGCGTAATCGTCTGGCTGGCCTATAAAGATCATTTTTCAGCAACTGAAGATGAGGGTGTTAAACTGGCAATCTTCTCCACAGCTCCTGAAATCAGAAACTATCCGTCCAACTTCATGACTGAAGTTATCGGAACTTTTATTCTTGTTTTTGGGGTAATCTATATGGTCTCTCCGGGGTTTATTGGGCCAAACGGAGAGTTTCTGGAAACCATTAACCTGAACGGCAAGCAAATCGGATTCGGCCTTGGCGCATTATCTGCACTCCCTGTAGGACTCCTGGTTCTTGGGATTGGTCTTTCTCTGGGCGGACCCACAGGTTATGCAATCAATCCGGCCCGGGATTTGGGACCTCGTATTGCTCACGCAATTCTTCCCTTCCCGCATAAAGGCAGCAGCGACTGGGCTTATTCATGGGTGCCTGTGTTTGGACCGATTGCCGGAGCTTTTATAGCGGCCGGCCTTTTCCTTCTGCTTCAGTAATGAAAAATAATTAATAGATAAAACTACATCACTTCTGTTTCTGCTACCGCTTACCAATAATATAGATGCTGCCAAAGCCCAGGAACAGAAAATCACTGCATCGGCAAATGTGGATCTGAAAAGCCGCCGGATTTATTATGGTTTAAAACTTGGAAACTCTTCGCAAATTCAACCTGCCGATCTCGGCCGAATTTATTTTGAATCTGTACGATTTAACAACATTTACTTCATTCATAGCCAGTTTCAGTTTTTAATTTCATTCCATACTTCATCAAGGCAGATCTCGGGATTTAATTTTTTTATTCCCTCCCCGGCTTTTGTGATTTTTTAAAGTAAATTGGTATATTCATCGTAATATAACGATTGAAATTTTTTTGATCGTTTCCAATGAATCATAACACTATCAGAGTAAAATGAAAATAGATATCCAATCCCCTGGTAAAATCAAACGTTCAGTAAAAGAAAAATACGCTGAAATAAGCCGGAAACAGAAAGAAACAGCCTGTTGCGGACCCGGCGGCTGTTGTAGTCCCGCCAGCTCAGTAGATTACACCATATTTTCGGACGACTACTCCGGTTTGGATGGATACAATACCGATGCCGATCTCGGGCTCGGCTGCGGCCTGCCCACTGAGTTTGCCGGCATCAGGGAAGGTGATACGATTGTGGACCTGGGGTCCGGAGCCGGAAACGACTGTTTTGTCGCATGGCAAGAGACAGGAGACAGCGGACAAGTGATTGGCATCGACATGACCGAAGAGATGGTCGAAAAAGCGAAAGCAAATGCTGCTAAACTGAATTATAAAAATATGGAATTTATCGTGGGAGATATCGAAGAGATTCCCCTGGAGGATTCCGTTGCAGATGTTGTAATCAGCAACTGCGTACTGAACCTGGTACCTGATAAAGAGAAAGCCTTTACGGAGATATTCAGAATTTTAAAAAACGGCGGGCGGTTCAGTATCTCGGATGTGGTTATTTCGGGTGATTTACCCGATGAAATCCGTGATGACGCAGAAATGTACGCGGGATGTGTGGCCGGTGCAATTGATAAGGATCTTTACATGAAAATTGTAAAGGCTGCCGGATTTAAAAACATAGCTATCCAAAAATCTAAAGAGATTCAGCTTCCGGATGATATCTTGCTGAAATATCTGACACCTGAAAAAGCGGATGTATTCAGGAATTCAGACACCGGTATTTATAGTATCACAGTTTATGCAGAGAAATGAACTCAGTACAGATATTTTCATCAACAGGTTTTTTTAATCATTACACAAACCAACGCTATGATCAAAACAAGTACATCAACACTCGATGACAACACTCTAAAGCGGTCCGCTGCCATTGCCAAAGCCCTCGGTCACCCTGCACGGATTGCCATTTTGAAAATCCTGGCTGACCGCAGTACCTGTTTTTGCGGGGATATTACCGATATTCTTCCGCTTGCTCAATCCACCATATCACAGCACCTGAAGGCTTTGAAATCCGCCGGGCTTATCAAGGGTGAACTGGAGGGTGTGCGAACCTGCTATTGCCTGAATCCGAGTGGAATCAGTGAGCTGCAAAAATTACTATCCGAACTATCCGATGAACTCGTACAAACCTGCTGCTAAAAAATATGAAAATTGCCCTCTTTAGTGACATACACGCCAATATTGACGCACTCGAACCGGTACTTGAAGACATTTATTCTAAATCACCGGATGCGGTTTACTGCCTCGGTGACCTTGTGGGATATGCGCCCTATCCTAATGAAGTAATTGAAACGATCCGTAGAAAAGGAATCCCGGTCATCGCAGGTAATTATGACCAGGGTGTAGGCCTGAAAAGCGATGATTGTGGATGCGCCTACAAAACGGAAGAAGATAAAGCCCGTGGTGCCGAATCAATCGCATTTACCAATCAAATTATCTCGGACGAAAACCGGGCTTACCTCCGCTCCCTTCCTGCACATCTGCGCATTGAATTTGGGGTCAATACTGATCCGTATCATCTTCTGTTAGTTCACGGAAGTCCTCGTAAGATTAATGAGTACCTGTTCGAAGACCGAGCCGATAAAAGCATGCTCCGTATGATGGAAAATGCAAATGCGAATATCATGGCATTTGGCCATACGCACAAGCCTTATCACAAAGTCCTGGAAAACGAAGACGGCACATTCCGCCATGCCATTAATATCGGATCCGTGGGAAAACCGAAGGACGGAGACCCGCGTGCCTGCTATGTAATACTGGAATGGGACGGTGACCTGGACCTGAAAAATCCGGATGCACTTTCCGTGCAACTTATCCGTGTTGATTATGATGTTGAAAAAGCAGCCAAAGCGGTTGAAGGGAGTCCCCTGCCGGATGCGTTTGCTGATATGCTGCGCAACGGCGGGTAATTTATAAAGCTGAAAAGGAGTAAAAAATGTATTACGAGATATTTATGATGGGCAGATCCCGTCTTACGAAACAGTTAAGTCAAATCGAAGATGGTGACCTGCTTAAGCGGGTAGATCCGGATGCAAACAGTGCCGGCTGGCTGCTGCGTCACATCGCTGAAGTTGAGCTGCTGTTTGCCAAAAATGTGTTTAACAGAGAGCTGAATGTTAAAGCCCAGACAATTGGTTCGATTGCGAAAGATCATGGGCAATTTAATGAGATTGCACCTTTAACTGATCTATTGACACAGGCAGAAGAGGAACTGGGCAGTGCAATAAAAAATACCGATGACTGGGAAAGTAACGTAACCACTGCAGAATTCGGAACGGTTACGAAAGCTGAAGCATTAGCCAGAATAATGACGCATACCGCATACCATGCCGGACAGGTATCCCTTGCTGTGAAATACGGAAAAAATGATTAACCGGATCTCAGATAACAAAAGTTGCAGAGGAGGGTGAAACGGAATTTATCGGGCTTCATTATATCAAGGCTTATCCCCTTATTACGTTGTGTTCACATTATAAAGTATTGCAAAAGTGCAAATGACAACAGGAACTATATTGCATAATTGCAAAAGAAGTTTGAATAGAGCGCTATATATGGTTCCTTCACGATCAGATTTCTTATCCCTCTGATAGATACATCAATCTTCATGATTATATTTAATCACATCTGTCCAAAACGTTTTTCTCGAACCCGAAGGGTTCAACATGAATAGC
>CAZFAJ010000144.1:0-5013 GCA_964517005.1 uncultured Balneolaceae bacterium
AAAATGAGAGCCAAAGTGACCATAACCCTGAAAAGGGTTAAACAAGCCATTCCTAACCAAAAAAATTATCTAATCAGCCTTAATTCTTACTGCCATTTATACAAGTTAAACGGTGTTGAAGATCATATCCACTCAATCAAAGAAAAACAGAGATTAATTGACTATGTATTAAAACAGGAGGAACATCACAAAATCATGTCGTTTAAAGAGGAGTAGGATGTGGTGTTAAAAAAAATTCTCTTTTTTGATAGGGGTATAGTAATTATTTACCTTCAATTGCGGGATCAAGATGAAGTTTATTCCCGAGGGTGCGGTCGAAGGAGGGGGGAATAATTTTTGCAAAACCATTTCCCGGGTAGTTGGTCAGTTCACCGACATATAACTCCTCTCCAATCAGGTACATATCAACCCGCAGAAAAGAGACCCCGGCTGACAGCTTTTCTGAAATTTCAATGGCTTTGCCGAGATTACCGGGGCGGGATACCTTACCCGTGTAATTTTCGTAAATAATTCTTGCCGGAAGAAGATTGAAATCGCGGTCGTAAAGATTTCTTTTCTGATTGGCAAACCGGCCAAAATCTACCTGGATAATTTCGACAGTTCCGTTGAAACAGAAAAATTTGTAATCCTCAGGAATGTCACCTTTTTCATTACGCAAAAGCTTTTCAATGACCAGCGATCTTGGAAGGTTTTTATACACCCATTCCCTTCCGATTTTGTAGTAGTCGGTTTTTTGCCATTTGTCTATTGTTTGAAGAATGTCTTTAAAATCATGGTTGTCTTTATTTTGTATGATCTTCACCATACCGCATCCATGATTGGCTTTTAGTACAAACTGGGAAGGCAGCTTTTTCCATTCTTCTTCCGAGAGCCGGTCGTATATTCCGATGAGGGGAATCAGATGTTTTTCGCCGGTTTCGGAGGCGATGTACGACCGGGCCTGAATGCGGCTGGCAAAAGTTTTTCGCAAGTCATTACGTCTGTAAAGCTTGATATACTGGATTTTCTCATTAAATGTTTTTGGATTTTCAAGATCCGGAAGGCGGTCGAACTCCAGCCAGAAACGGATTTGAGCATACTTTCTGTCTGTTACGATATGCCGTAAAAAACCCCAGAATATTTTACGGATAATTTTTTTTAGCATATTTCGGGCCATTCAATAACCTGTAATTGAAAGGTTCAAAACAGGTTCCGTTTCCGGGCAAGTAAAAAGATGCCAAACAGCCCGGTTCCGTAGAGAAGAATTGTACCGGCGGCTGACATCCAATTGCCGGTTTTATACCATACAGGTTCAAGTGTCATTATCAGTTCATGGTCACCGGGCGGAATTTCAAATCCGCGCAGTACATAATTTGTGCGAATCATTTCAATTTCAGAGCCGTTGAGGGTAATGTTCCATCCCGGCGGATACCAGATTTCACTCAATACGAGGAATCCGGGTTTGGACCGGGAAATATCAAGTGATATCTGATTGGCGTTATACTCCGTAACACGGACGGTTGCAAGGGTGTCTGTCTGAACAGGTTCAGTTAGCTCTCCTGTAATATAGGCAGCGGAGCGGGCATCGAAATCCTCTTTTAAAGCCTGAAGGATTGAAGGCTGATCATCGAATATTTGCACGGTGTCCACAAACCAGGCTTTGGGCAGTACCTCCCTGTTTTCTAAAACGGCCCCCTCTCCCGTTTGAAAAACAGTTTCAAACCCGGGCAGATTCAGTGAAGCCTGTGCAGTGATGTATTTGATATTGAGCATATTGAAAACGCCCGGATTCAGTCCTGCCGGGCCGCTAAAAAAAGCTTCATCGATCAGATCCTGGTAGTAGCCAAGTTTAGCACCCGAATATCCGCCGGCTGAAGGATAGAAATACGAGGGAATTGCATTGTTGAAAGGGTTGCTGAGCAGCGGAAGAGCCCGGTATTCCCATAAACCGCCATCCAGGTTATTAGCTTTGATAAAATTATCCAACTCACTTTCCTGCCGTTCAATATGTTGTTCCCTGCTCATTGAGGTGTCTGTAAGAGAGTTTTCACTTAAATACCGTTTATCTGTCTGAATCATGTCAAAAGAAATAATCAGACAGACAAGGCCCAGTGCGAGAGAAGGAGAGATTTTTCCGATACCGGATAACCAAAGTAAAATTATACCGGCGGCAAACATGAAGCCGAAACGAAGTGTGTCGCTTTGAGCCAATTCTTTCCGGGCGGGAATAAGTTCATTGTTTATATATCGCTGAACGGTCTGTGTTACACGCGGGTCATCCGGTGATACCTGGTTTTGCTGAGCAATTTGTTGCGCTAACTGTGTGCGTTCACCCGGTTTTTCAAACGAAAGCATCTGAAAACCGATAAACAGAAAGATCACTCCGATTCCGCCTGCTATGGCCACTGCTTTTTTCCATTCAGAAGATTTTTCTCTCAGCTGCTGAAACGACCATTCCAGGCCCATCACAGCAACAACAGCAAAACAAAAGACAGAAGCCATCAGCCACATTTCCGGAGCCCGGAACTTATCAAATAACGGAAAGTAGCTGAACATTGCATTGTTCAGAAGGAAGAAATTCTCACCCAGTGAAAACAGCAGTGTAGCAGCTCCCGGACCGAAGAATACCCATTTTAAATGATGCCGTGATTTGATCAGTCCAATGATAAAAAACAGAAATGTGAGTGCGCCCATGTAATGAGGCCCGCTGGTAAAAGATTTGGGTCCCCAGTAAGCATCAGAGGAGGCTCCGCCATAAGAACCCGGAATAACCAGTGTAAGCAGTTCGCCGGCTCCCTGCGACCAGGCGAAAGCGTAATCCTGGGAAAGGCCTTCTGTGTTTTCAACTTCGGAACCCCCACGCATGCTGTAGGGTGAATATTCTGCCGTGCTCCAGTAAAGCTGGAGGGTGATTGCCAAAGCCAAAAGCATTGCTCCCAGCAGCAATCCGGTCTGTTTAAGAAATAGAGAAACCTTTTCATTTTTCTTCGATTTCCACAAATCATACAGGAACAGGGTTCCGAGGGGAAACAGGAAAAAATAGGTGACCTGCGGATGGTAAGCCCGCAGATGTAGTGTAAGTGCAAGAGCAAATAAAAAAAATGCAAGCCAGCGATTCAAATTTGACCGTGTAATCAGAAAATATCCCGCATATAGCCAGGGAATGTAGATATAGGCAATAAATTTGGCATTGTGTCCGGCGCCGATAATAATTGGAATATAGGTGCTGAATCCGATAATAATAGCGCCAAATGCTGAGGCCAGGGGACGAAATCCCATCAAAATAAGCATCAGGTATGCACCGCTCAGAAGTACCCAGTATTCAAGTGCCGGATAGATAAAAGACAGGGATTTTAAAATGGTATCAACATTCCACACCTGCGGTGGATGCGAAATGGTAATCGCAGGCATGCCGGAAAACATATTTGCAGCCCAGTGAGCCGGTTCGCCAAACTCCTCGCGATGTTCAATGAGTGATTCAGCTCCAGCGCGCCACTGAATGGCATCGTGGCCCATGTACTGTTTGCCTCCAAGTGTAGAAGAGAAGTAGAGAATGAATGGGAGCAGGAAGAGAAATCCAAGGCAGGCAATATGCTTTTTATTGGCAGGAAGCGATTCCCAGAAATCCGGTTTTACCAGTGCCTTTTTTCCTTTTTTGGCGGACATCAATATTTTATTATAAAATTATTTGATAGACAGAATTGGATTCATGAATCCATGCAGCAGATTGTTCTCTGCTATTCTTTTTCTGATTTCCTGACGCGTTTTCAGTATTCACTACTCAATAACCCGCGGCACGCGGAAGTAGTCCGTATCCGCATCGGGAGCATTTTTCAGAGCATCTTCGTGGGGCAGTGGTTCTTTTGCTTCGTCCTTCCGAAATTCGGCAGTCAGTTCTGTTACATGTTCAAGAGGTTCAACATCACTGGTATCTACCTCTGCCAGTAAATCCATATATTCCAGGATTCGGTTCATATCCCCGGCAAGTTTATCGATTTCATCGCCGTCGAGCTGAAGCCGGGCAAGATCAGCTACATATTTTACATCTTCTTTGGTTACAGACATGATAATATTATTTTTTGGTTAAGCAGGAATTTAACAAACATTTCACAAAAGGATAAGCCCGATTATGATTAATCAGATTTTGGTAATGGGTGCGGGTGCGGTGGGCGGATATTTCGGCGGCCGGATATTCGAGAAAACAGGAATCGATACATTTTTGATTGCGCGCGGTAAGCACCTGTCTCAAATTCATGAGAACGGATTACAAATTCTAAGTGTGGATGGTAATGCAAATCTTAAGATTCCCGCTTCAGAAATCCCGACCGATGCCCCGGTGCCGGATTTGATATTGTTTACAGTAAAATCCTATGACACTGATTCAGCCATCAGGCAGATAGCTCCCGTAGTTCATGAAAATACCACAATACTGACTCTGCAAAATGGAATAGAGAACTTTGAAAAACTACAAAAAAAGTTTGGTGACCATGCTTTGCAGGGATTATGCCAGATTGGGGCAGGGATTGAAAAGCCCGGAGTGATTCGCCACAAGGCTTTTGGGCATATCGTTTTCGGGGAACAGGATGGTTCGCTTACAAATCGTGTACAGGAGATTACAGATTTATTAGGTGCAGCCGGTATTTCTTATGAGGTATCTGAAGATATAAAGCGTGACGTATGGCTTAAGTTTGCCTGGAATATTGTTTTTAATGGCCTGACGGCTGCAGTTGACGTAACCATCGATGGGCTTTTTGAAAACAATGAATCGGAAGATTTCCTGAAGAGACTCTTTGAAGAGTTTCAGAAGGTGGCAAAGGCTGAAAATGTGGATATAGATTCCGATGATGTCGATATGATTTTAGAAAAAAGCCGGAATCTGGGATCTTTTGTCACTTCAACGCTGAGAGACAGAAGGCAGGGAAAGCCTCTCGAATACGACGGACTCACTGGTGCACTGCTTCGCAAAGCGGATGAACACGATATTGAGCTGCCGCTTTTTCAAGCGCTGCATGAAATGCTCAGAATCGCAGATGG
>CAZFAJ010000145.1:0-3056 GCA_964517005.1 uncultured Balneolaceae bacterium
GCTGTAATTATGAAAATCTCCCAGCTCTTTTATCTGAGGGACAGGTTCATATCCTTTGGCCTCATCAGCCACAAGTCCAATTTTCAACTCCGTATATTTGGCCAAACCTTCCAGCCACTCCCTGTTTAAATGGTCTAAAAAAATTTAAGGTAGGTTAAAATACAGCTGTTATTGAAAGGGCTATTTTTTTAGATAGAATTTATCAGCCCAGCTTTTAAATCCGGAACTAATATCTTCCATTTCGTTCAAATAGTGGGAAGATGAAGCTGAAATCCATTTGTGTTTTTTAAGATTTTTCAGGAAAGTTATCCCCTGTTCCTCATACAAATCTTTTACCCTAAGTAGAAAAACTACCTGATACCAGGCATAGTTTTCAACTCCAACTCTCACATACATCTTTTCAAAATCATCGAAAGTAGAATACCGTGGATTTATCTCCTCTACCAGAATTTCCGATACATCAGTCCAAATATCACGTTCCTTTTGAAAATTCTGGTCGAGATAAAAATATGCAAAATACGAAGCCGCAAATTCATACGTCCATTTATTCGGAAAACTGATACCGTAAGCACCGGCGTAAATATGACCAAGTTCGTGAAACCCAATTAACGACACAAAAAGATCAACAATTTCCTCGTCTGTCATTTCATATTGAGTATTCAATTCATATCCGTCGATTGCAGCCAAAACCATTCTGGATAGAGCATTTTCAGAATTAGCGGGAATGCCAACAATATAAGGTGGACCTGAAACAAACGGCAGGCCATAGGGAACAGAAGTTATTTTACTCCAGCTTACCGAATCTAAAATAGCAATCGAAAAGGATTGCCGAACCTTGAAATGATCTTCAAAGAATCCAGTGGAGTAATTTAGAAGATTGAAAGTATCTTCTGCACGACTTTGAAAGCCATCCGAATAATATGTTTCAATTGATCCATCAATAAAATTAAGATCTAAAGCCCTTACTTTGTCGAGTGTTGATTGAGCGGGAGCGTTACAAGAACTACTGAAAATTAATATCAGAAATATAAATATATGAGTAATGTAGTATTTCATTGTTCAATTTCGTTTTGTTGACACATTAAGCCCCAGCCTTAAACTACGCGCAAACTATTTATAAGCAACAACTTTTTAGTAATATTTTGAAGAATCAAAATTTTATTCTGATATCCGGCCTCCTCTACAATTGTTGAATTCTGCGCAATCACCGGGCTTGCGAATAAAAGAGCTGCTGCTGACAGTATTGATAATGCTCTTTTCACTTTTCCACTCCGTTAATCAGTACGTCGCTGAGCGTTCTCCTGGGTGAACGCGGAACACCGGCTGCATATCCAAGCCGAATCAGAAGAAGAGGCTGTTCCTCCGGGTTTAAGCCCAAATGGTTCGATAGTTTCTTCCTTACGGATTCAACTTCACACGGCATATTCAAATGTGAGTGCGATATTCCAAGTGAAGTAGCTTTTAGTACAATTCTCTGGAACGACCTGCCGATATCTACCCAATGTCGCTTGTCATTTCTTTTACAGACAAAAAGAAAAAGGTACGAAGAACTCCTGATCTGCTTTTCCGTTTTCTCTGCCTCGCTTTCGGGTTTTATGAATGTTTTCAGAATGATATGCCCCAGCCACCTGGGGATGTATGGAAATCCCATAACCTCTGCAGTCAAACCGTCCTTTTTGGTTCGGATCTCCTTTTTTGTGAAACGAATCCACGATATCAGTTCTTCCACAAATTGCCGGTCATTGAACTGTATTTTGCACGCTTCTCTAACCAGCTCAATGATCGGTTCAATATCTTTTCCATTCGTATCAAACGTTTTAATATATACGGTATCATATTCTTTGGCCTGCAGAAGCTTTTCAATTTCAGCCGGTGGTATCTTCTGCTCATCATACATGCTTCTGTTCGACTGCCTCTCCGGAATAGCCTCAAAAAGCTCCTTTTCTTTCTGAGTGTTCTCATCAGTTAACGTCATGCGAAGACACTCTTTCGTCTCATCCTCAGGAAAATAATCCACTCTGCTTGCCAATCCTTCCTGCTTTGCTGAAATCACCAGGTTTTCAAGTGCACAACCCAGGCTGATATAAAGCGCGTGATTGTCCCCGTCAACAACCGGAAGGATTCGATCGAAATCAGGATAAATTCGTACGACATTATTGTTTACAGAAAACTTCCACGGCTGCGTGTTATGTCCCGAGGGAGCAAGTGTTGCGTAGTATATTAGATCTCTCGTTTTCATAAATATCATTTTAAAAGTTAAACTCTGTTTCTTTACGGACGTCAATAATGATTTTGTTAAACCGACCCGAATCTCCCATAAATGGAGTATGAGCTACTTCATCCATCACATTAAGCATTTTTCCTTCAGGTACATCAACGAAGCGGTAATACTCCTCAACCAGTTCTGCGGGAGTGTTGTAGTCATTCTCGCCCACAATAAACCAGGCCGGAACCTCGAGTGAAGGAACATCCCTGAATAGGTCAAAATCCCGTAATTTTTCCCACATCGGGCCGCTGCCACGGTTTGCCCCGCGAAGCCATTTTGCATAATCACCAAAGCTATACTCTTTCGCTCCAAATGATATCCACGCCAGCCTACCCATTGCCACATCCATCCCGCCGCCAAACGAATCCTTCATTTTGGCGAAGGTTACATAGCGGTCATGTTCTTCAAAGGGGGGATCTCCCAGTCCCTTAAATTTCCTTTTTTGTTGCTTTGAGCCGTTCTCACCCACCTGTTGCTTCAGCCATTCGTATGATATTCTATCTGCCCGCTGAGGATGAACTACCTGGGAAACCGAAATATATGCTTGATAATCATCCGGATATCGCTGCACTGTAAGAATTCCCAATTGAGTACCCCATGAATGGCCAAGCAGGTAGATTTTCTCCCGCTCAAAATGCTCTTTCAGATATTGTGTCAATTCATGTGCATCTTCAATGAAGCGATCAAGCGTCATACTTTCTTCACTGAATCCATTGTGATTAGACTTGCCTGCTCCCCGCTGATCCCAGTGAACCACCACAAACTCTTTTTCCAGATCTTTATTGAAAGC
>CAZFAJ010000145.1:3156-5005 GCA_964517005.1 uncultured Balneolaceae bacterium
CCCGCTGATCCCAGTGAACCACCACAAACTCTTTTTCCAGATCTTTATTGAAAGCGTAGTGTACAGGCATCTGTGCCGATCCGGGTCCGCCGTGGAGCCATAACAGAATCGGGTTTGACCGTACTTCTCCCCGAATCAGTATCCACTGCTCCATCCCACCGATTTCAATGGGCATTAGTTCTGAAATGGCATCTGGTGTATCAATTTTTGAAGTACCGGAAGAACAACTAATAATAAACAGAGGTGTAAAACCCCATAACAATAGAATTTTAATACTTCCCATTTTTCACCTCTTGATTAGGCTACTCATGACAAAGAAATGTAATGATTACACACTTCATCATCTGTAGGGAAAAACCCTAAATCACTCTATTCAGGTAGAAAATGATATCTTTTCACCCTCCGGGTAGAACGGTTTGTTACTTTTTCGTCCTGGTTGGTAGCCTTAGAAAGTTTGGTTTTTGTCCATCCCTAACATAGCTTGAAAACAAACAACGAACCACAAACAACAAATCCGGTACAAATCTGATACGAATAGACAATATCACGCCTTAACTGTTTATGACAAGTCAGGAGTTCTGATACTAAAACCCGTGCTATTTGAAATCAGGGAGTATGATCCATAGGATTGGGATAGATAAACTCATAATTGAGCCTCTCTTTCAGTTTTTGATTGGATACAATCCGGTATCCTTCATTATGATCCTTTTTAAATTCGGGCAGCGGCAGGCCAAAATGTTCAGCTGCTGATATGTAAAAAGTCTCTCTTGGAGGATGGCCATCAGATACAGCATTAAATATTTCATTTCTGATGTCCATTTCAATTATCTGCCGAATAATTTCAATGCAATCATCCTGGTGAATTAAATTTACCGGTTTGCAGGCTTTATCAAGATTTTTTTTTCCCGCCAGGTATTTAACCGGGTGACGATCATAACCATATAATCCCCCGAACCTGATAATTGTTGTGTCAAATGCTTGTTCATTCATCAGCAGCCTCTCTGCCTTCAGAAGGGCTTTCCCTGAATCCCTGGCTGTGTTTTTGATATCGGCATCCTCTTCTTTTGTGATTCCCCCAAACTCATCATATACGGATGTAGAACTGATAAAAATTACCCTGTTGATTTCATGTTCTTTTACTTTTTCAATCAGCTCTTGTATCGAATCCGGAAAATCCTTCACAACATCCGGATTTCTTCTTCCGGGTGGAATATTTATGAAAAGAATATCACATTCCCAGAAGGAACGGTTATTTTCACTCCTGATGTCTCCCGGAATCTCCATTAAATACTCTTCAATTCCCGCTCCCTTGAGCAACGGGATCTTTTCTTTTGTAGTTGTGGATCCCTTAACGTTATAGTTTTTATTCAACAGATGCTGAGCAAGCGGCAATCCAAGCCATCCGCATCCCAAAATACTGATTGTCATCTTTAAATCATTTAATTAAGAACATCATAAACTAAAAAAACGATAGTAAATTTACAGATTTATTCTGCGCCTATGTTGATCGGAGTGAGTAACTTCTTTCATATTGACCCTTAATAATAATTGAATAGCTTGCAATGTTTGATTGATTGTTTAAAATATTTATTGACGTATCTAACCTATCCACGTAGCAATGAAAACAGCACCAGAGGTGCGTCTTGTTCGTAGCCCATGGTCAGCGCAAAGCGGTGGCCATGGGTTAAAAGCGAACCCGGTAATGGAAGCACCGCAGGTGCGAAATAAATGACACTTATTTTGTAACCACTACATCGCCATTTTGCGGAACTTGAGTAAAAACCAAAAAAAATGGCGCCAGTTCCGGCGCCATTTTTTCAGGTATGATTAAATCTGCTCAAGTGCGTTA
>CAZFAJ010000146.1:0-4875 GCA_964517005.1 uncultured Balneolaceae bacterium
AAATATCTCCCTCAATTTCCGGCCAGTCATCGCCTTCATATAGAGCCGGTTCAGGCCTGGGAAATAACTGATCCATTATTTCCTTTTCTTCTTCCGATTGATAGGGCTCATTTTGTGAATTATCCTGATTTATACTGGATTGAGTGGCTGAGCAGCCTGCAATCACAATCATTATCAAAATCTCTAATAAAAATAAGTTTCTCATGTGAATATGTTACGTGATTAAATGAAAATCTTCAGGGATAAATGTATTTAAAGCAGAGGTAAAAATCTAAAGAATCTAAAAATGGCGCAAAATTAAATTGAGGTGCTGGAATTGTGGCTGCCGAACATTAACATGTCACACTCACTACTCTATTTTGTCAATTCCCGGTTCATCCCGGCTCTCCTGGATGAGTTTGATAATGTAGGTCAGAGAGTAAAGCAGAAGGAAAACCGCAATCATGTAGGCTATGCTTCCCGGATTCGCAAAAATTACAGCCGAAATAATGAGCGTAAGAATACCCAGTACCGTAAAACCAAAACTGAACAGGAGGGTAAATCCCAGAATTGCCAGAAAGATACCGGCTGTGAGCGGAATAGATTCAGGAAAAAGAAAGACAAATATCCCGCCCAGAAAAGCTATGGCCGTTAAAAAAGAGCTGATTTGAAAATAGAGCAGCAAAAGGCCGAGTGCGATCATATACCCGCCAAAAATGTAATAGAGAAAGTTTGGATATAGTAGTGCCAGGATTCCCGTAAGAAGTGCCAGCAGGGCATTCAATAATTTACGCTGCCCGGATTCGCGAACAAATACAACCTGATAGTTATAGCTCATCAAAATATGAATTGATTGAATTTTACGTAAAGAATCTGTCCGTTAGACAGATCTTTCTTCCTCCAATATCCGCAGTCACTAAATCAAATTCAATTATATTCGCGCTGATGCTTATAAATCCATATTTTTAAACAATGAAAAACAACCATTTAAATTAACTCTATACTTTCAAAACCACTTATGAACACCGGCTCATCAAACAACGATTCAGGTTCAGATGGCACTCCCGTCTCCTACTCACCTGAAAAAGTTAATTCATTTAAGGGAAAGATTGTTCTGATCAAGTATGGCGGCAATGCCATGACAGATGACGATATTAAACTTGGAATTATTGAAGATATCGTGAGACTGAAAGAGGAGAATATTATTCCGGTGCTTGTGCATGGTGGCGGAATCGTGATAAAAAAACTTTTGGATGATGTTGGAATCAAGTCGGAGTTTATTGGCGGACATCGCAAAACGGATGAACAGGCAATGAGCTACGTTGAAATGGCACTGAGCGGGAATGTAAATTCAGAGATTGTGAAAATGCTGAACAACCTGGGTGTCAAAAGCGTTGGTATATCAGGCAAAGATGCACAAACCGTAACCGCGCGAAAGCGAATTCACCGGGTTATTGTGGATGGTGAAGAACAGGAAGCAGATCTTGGCCATGTCGGAGATGTTCAGCGAATCGATACCGGACTGATAGAAACACTCGTAGAGAATGGCTATGTGCCTGTTATCTCCCCGGTAGCTATGGGAGATGATTTAAAAGATTATAATATCAATGCCGATATGTTTGCAGGCCACATGGCCGGTGCCCTTCATGCAAAAGCTTACATTGCAATGACGAACGTAGATGGTATTTTAACCGATGTGGGAGATCCCGGTTCACTGATCCGGTCCATTCAGTCTGATGATCTGAAAAGCAAAATCGGTTCTGAAATACAGGGCGGAATGATCCCAAAAATTGAATCGTGTATCATTGCTCTTGAGAATGGTGTAGAGGAAGCTCATATTATCAATGGCACTGTAAAGCATACGTTACTGAAACAACTGCTTACGGATGATCCTCCCGGAACTGTCATTACCCGGTGAAAACAAATTTAACACATTAAAACAGGATTTTTACAATTATGAGTACTGATCTAAAAAAGGATATGGCACAGGAGATAGCATCAGAGCATCATTTTAAGCTTTACAAGAGATATCCGCTGACACTTGTCAGCGGCGATGGAGTGTATGCGGAAGATTCCGATGGCAAAAGATACCTGGATGCCCTGGCCGGAATCGCGGTCAACAGCCTGGGACATTGTCACCCTGCAGTAACGGAAGCCATCCGCGAACAGGCCGGCAAGCTGGTGCATATATCCAATTTCTATTACAATGAGCCGCAAAGCAAACTCTCGGAACTTCTGACACGTGTGTCGGGACTCGACCGTGCCTTCTTCTGCAACAGCGGAGCCGAGGCTATCGAAGGCGCAATCAAGCTTGCACGAAAATACGCCTATAACCATAATAAGGAGGGCCATATAATAGCCATGGAAAACTGTTTTCATGGCCGGACACTCGGTGCTATCGCTATGGGCAAAGAGAAATATCAAAAAGGATTTACTCCCCTGCCCGCAGGTTTCGATCGTGTTCCGTTTAATGATATTGATACACTCAAAGAGAGAGTCAATAAGTCGACCGTTGCCGTCATATTGGAAACGGTACAGGGCGAAGGCGGTATCTATCCCGTATCAAAAGAATATCTGCAGACAGCGCGTGAACTGTGTGATGAGCATAACGCACTGCTCATTCTGGATGAGATTCAGTGCGGTATTGCCCGAACCGGCCGGATGTTTGCCTACCAGCACTATGATGTGCTTCCCGATATTGTCGCATCCGCAAAAGCACTTGGGAATGGATTTCCCATCGGGGCAGTAATGGCCCGTGAAAATGTGGCATCCGCTTTTGACTACGGAGACCATGGCACCACATACGGAGGCAATCCGCTTGCATGTGCCGCCTCTTATGCCGCACTTCAGACCATCATTGAGTCGGATCTTGCGAACCATGCATTTGAAATGGGTGAATATTTTAAAAACCGGGTTCTATCGATCGCACATAACTGGCCGGCCATCAAAGAGGTGCGCGGGATGGGGCTGATGATCGGAGTGGATTTGAATTTTAAAGGCGCGAGGGTTGTGGAGGAGATGATGAAACTGGGAGTACTTTCCAACTGTGCATCCGACACCGTGATGCGCATTGTACCGCCACTCATCATTAACAAAAAAGAGTTAGATCATCTGTTTGATGTATTAATTGAATCGATAAAAATTGTAGAAAAAGAACATGAGTAAATATAAAATTGGTATTGTTGGCGCAACCGGGTACACAGGATCCGAGCTGGTCCGTTTGCTGATCAATCATCCGGATGTGACACTTGAAATTATCACATCCAAAAGCCACGCCGGAAAGAAGTTTTCTGAAATTCACCCCCATTTTTACGGCCTTGCCGATATGGAACTGCAACCAATTGAAAACCTGAAGCACCATCAGCTTGACCTGCTTTTCCTTGCTCTTCCACATGGCATTTCGATGGATTTCATTAAAGAGTACGATATTGAAGATCAAAAGATCATCGATCTTTCCGGCGACTTCAGGCTGACCTCAGCTGAAGAGTATGAAAAATGGTATAACAAGAAACACGCAGTTCCGGATCTGATTGATCAGGCGGTGTTTGGACTCCCTGAACTATTCAGGGATCAAATCCGGAATGCACAACTGGTTGCCAACCCGGGGTGCTACCCGACTTCTGCAATCCTGGCACTCGCCCCGCTGCTAAAAAAAGACCTGATTGACCCAAAAAATATTATCGTGGATTCAAAATCAGGTGTTACGGGCGCGGGTGCAAAAATTAAACCCATGACTCATTTCCCGGATGTTTTCGGAAACTTCTCCGCTTACGGTTTGCTGAATCACAGGCATACACCTGAAATTCAGTCAACCATCGAAAGATATTGCGGATCAAAGCCGGAGCTTCTTTTTACTCCCCACCTGCTGCCCATTGACCGCGGTATTTTAACCACAGCCTATTCGGTTCCAAAACGATCCGTAAACAGGGAATTAATTGAGGAAACCTTTTTAAATTTCTATGAAAAAGAACATTTTATCCGTGTGGTGGATGATCCGCCGATGGTGAAACATGTGCGCGGTTCCAACTACTGCGATATATTTGTTACGTATGATGAACGCACAAATAAGATTTTAACCGTTTCGACTATTGACAACCTTGTGAAAGGTGCAGCCGGACAGGCCGTTCAGAATATGAACCTGATGTTCGGGCTGATTGAACTGACCGGATTGAGGATCACTCCTCTGAATCCCTGACTGCTTTATAATCTGAATTTTCTATCAATTACTGATTAACTACCTACCATTATGTTAAAGAATATTACACACGTTCGGGGTTTCAAGTGCTGGGGTGCCCATATGGGAATTAAATCGAAACGCAGGGACCTGGCTCTTATCTATTCTGAAAAACCGGCTGCCGCTGCCGCAGTATTTACCAGGAATGTCGTCTGTGCAGAGCCGATCAAACTGAGCCGTGAGCACATTAAAGATGGCATCGTCCAGGCGGTCGTGATCAATTCAGGCAATGCAAATGCCTGTACAGGCAAAGCCGGATGGAAGGGAGCCGTAGCCATGGCGGAAGAGACGGCCAAATGCCTGGATATCTCAAAAAAAAGCGTTCTTGTAGCATCCACAGGATTGATCGGGGAGCCTTTCCCAACGGAGAAGGTTCTGGAAGGAATTCGTGAGAGTGCTAAAAAACTCTCGGATCGCGAAATAGCCGGCACCTTAACAGCCAATGCGATCCTCACTACAGACACTTTCGCCAAAGAGGGATTTACCTCCTTTACAATTGACGGACACGAAATCAATATGGCCGGTATTGCAAAGGGTTCGGGTATGATTCACCCGAATATGGGAACCATGCTATCATTTATTGTGTGTGATATCGCCATTACACCAAAATTGCTTGATGAAGCCCTCCGGGAGGTTGTGGATAAAACGTTTAATATGATCAC
>CAZFAJ010000147.1:0-4835 GCA_964517005.1 uncultured Balneolaceae bacterium
ATTTCCGTTGATATCACCGGTGGTTACTATACTTTCATTGCCCACATCAATGGTGCTCAGGAATTTTTTTGACTTAAGATTGAACTCTCCCCCTTCAATTTGATCGTAAAAATAGAAATTTTCGCCAAGGGTTTGGGTCGCATTATAAGCACCGCCCAGTACTCCGAGGAAAAGCGCGATTCTACCATCCGTTCCCCAATGCGTAAGTGTAGAGGCGTTATATCCGCTGGTTTGAACGGGATTATTTGGGGGGAATGGACGGGGTTCACTTCGAAAATCAGGGTTTGACGGACTTCCGCGGTTTTCAAGCAATAACAGACTCGGTTCAAAAAAATCACCCCAAAATATATCCTGATCGCCATCACTGTCAATATCCATAAATGCCATCGTGTTGGCCCCATGCAAGGTTCCAAACTGTTTTACAATTTCAATATCTTCAAATTTTTTGGTAATCAGTTTAAACTGCGGAATCTCATTTGCGTCAAGTCCGATAGATTCATACCGGGTAACGGTTCCATCAAGCCGGCCAATAAAAAGATCCAGCTTGCCGTTGTCATCGATGTCGGTAATATTTGGAATATTTTGACGATCTGAGAAGATAGGCTTACCATTAACATCCTTCAATGAATCTGTGGCCAGTACAAATTGCGGTTTCTGTTTCGTCCCTACATTTTTGTAATAGCGTATGTAGCTATAGGGCTGCTCGGTGAGCAGATCCATCACGCCGTTTTGATTCATATCCACAAACCGAAACCACTCGCCAATATCCAAATCCTTAAATTTATCGGTTTCCCAGGTAAGCATAGGTTCTGCATCCCAGCCGTGGTGGTCAAAAAACTTGAGATCATCGGTGTTTTCCTGAACAAAAAGTTCGGGATAGCCATCTCCGTCAATATCTACAAACTGAGGACGCGGTGCGTTAAATCCACCTAAAAACGGAAAGTCCATCTGTTCTCCATTTTCATCATAAACGGGAAAGGGATTTACTTTTTTTATATATGATTCTGATACAGATTCTTCGGGCGAGCGCAGAGTGGAACAACTCATCAAACACAGGATGAGAAAAAATAGTGAAAGTGAAATAGCCCGATCAAACATTATCAGTTACACTTTACATTTTTAGGAGAGTTACCATGCATTCGTCCCGATTCCGGTCGCATAATTTCCCACTTCAATCACTTTTTCGATGATTCTGTTTTCGGTATTGATGATAGTAACAGTTCCCGGATGTTTATTTGCCGATGCATCGGCCGGTTGATAGGTACCATCTCTGTTGTTATTTGTGATGAAGAGATAGTTGCCATCACGGGATAAAGCTGCCCCATGTGGCTGTGCCAGTCCCTCGCCTTGTATGACATCTTCAACGGTTCGGGTTTCCATATTTACTACTGAAACTGAATGATCTTGTTTGTTCCCGAAATAGACAAATTTCCCATCAGGTGAAAAAACAGGATGCCAGGGCTGAGCTCCAACTTTTATGGTATTTGTCCGGGTTGGGTTCAATGGATTGCTGATATCGAAAACCAGAAGCAGGCCAGACATCTGACCGGTTGCAACCAATGTAGTTCCATCCGGAGAGATCGCAAAATTTACAAATGTATGAATATTACCGTCAACATTGATAAGGTTGACATCATCTGTTTCCGTATTCATAGATAAAAATTGATTCTCTGAAAGGCTGCCAATAAATGCCCACACCCCATCCGGAGTGGTGGCAAGTGCATGAGGCCTGCTGAAAAACAGGTCCGTTTCATCCAGAACATTCATATCTGAACGATTGATCACTCCAAAACTTTGGGGCGGATTCACCGCCATCATGGACCGGCCTACATACAGCAGATTTTTTTGAGGATGAAGCGCCAGCAATCCCGGTACTTCAAGTGTGGCTTCATCCACCAGCTCATTATCCCGGCTAAATTTCAGCACCCGGTTTTCCCCTATCAGGGTGACGTACCAAAAAGAGCCATCCGGTTCGGCTACAACGTGATGTGGTCTTGCCTTTTCTGAAAAGCCAAGCTCCTGAAGATCAACGGTTTCGGTAATTTGGTGGGTTTGCGTATTAATAACTGTTACAGAAGCGGATCCCTGATTGCAAACATACATGTATTGAACATCAGAATTGGCAGGCTGGGCTGACAGATGAACTCCGGCAAACGAAAATAGTGTGGCTAATGCGACACATAAAATCATAGCAACCGGGATTTTTAATCGACTTTTCATGTAATTAGCTAATTAAGTAAATAAGAAAGGCTGCGTTTTGAATATCTGTAGAGATACTACAACGATGCCTGAATAAATTTATTGATTAATCCCGGTTTGCATCTAAAATAAAGAGTCCCTCATTACCGCTGGTCATCAAAATAATATCATCAAAAAACGGGAAGTTACTCCAGGTTCCTGCAAAGCCTGCGGCATCGTCAACGAACGGATGTGTGTCAAAATACCCAACTCGTTGTGGTTCTTCAGGATTTGAGATGTCAATCACCTGCAGGCCGCTAACATAATTGGATTGATACATGGTATCACCAAGGATATAGAGGTTGTGGTCGGATGCAGGGTTATCCACAAAAAACTCACCTGCAAAAAGAGGATCATCCAAATCGCTCAGGTCCCAAATAATGGTTCGGGTTCGGTCCACAAGATCGGTCAGTTCATCCAGCTCATCGTTTTGGAAGAAATAACGCTGATCTTCGGTCAGCCATCCCTGGTGCACATAGGCATGATCGGGATAGGAAGCCGTTGAAAGGGCAACTGGATTTTCTTTGTCGCTTACATCGGCAATACTAATAGCTGTTTCATTAGAGCCAATGCAAATTTCACGGCCGTGATGTTCCTCATCGGGGCCCTCGTAAATAATGCACTGCGCATCGTGTGAATAGCCGGTACCGCTGCGGCCGGTGGAAGGATCCGCAAAACATCCGGCAAAAACCGGGTTTGCCGGCTCCTGAATGTTGATCATATGAAGGCCACCACCACATGTTTCACCCCCGCCGCTGCTTCCCACAGCATACGCATATCCTGTCTCTTCATTGATCACAATGTTATGCACACTATTGACATTTCGGTAGATCGTTGTCTCCTCAAACAGAATCGGTTCTCCATCAAAGTCACGAAGTTGAGTCAGGTCGAGCACTTGCATTCCATGCTCCCGGGCGTTATCGGCCACGATATAGACATGATTTTTATACACTTTCATATCTCGCCAAACACTTGGCTGTGCATTTTCAGTGAGTGGAAGATTCCCGACATATACAGGATTCAGCGGATCGGTAACATCCACAAATGAGGTTCCCTCATTTCGGCCGACGAGCGCATAATTTTTACCTGTTTCGGAGTCGGTCCATCCCCACATATCATTGAGACGAACGCCACGGTCACCGCCCATTTTCCGGATTGGCAGAAAAGAGATCAAATCTACATTTTCACAGAGAAATAAGTTGGCTTTTCCATCACTACAGTTTGTTCGGTTACCCGTTACAGGTTGAAGCACGTTATCGCCTTCACTAATAAGGATCTCCTGTGTGACCCACGTTCCGGATTCATTACGTTCCATGATTGATGCGGAGCCGGCCCCAAAATCAGTGCCCGGCAAACCAATAATGGCAAGATTACCTTGCACAGCCAGTGATCCGGCAAATCGGGCACCTTGATCCTGGTCAGATTTCATTTTGGTAACACCGGTCCAATTTCCATCCTGATCCTGTTCAAATTGGTAAATAGCGCCTGCACCACCATCTGCATTTGGAGCCCCAATCCAAACTTGATCACCGGAATATTCAATCGCACTTCCAAACAAATATCGCGCTTGGCCGTCGAAAGCCATCAGGCGGCTCTCTTCCATCCATTCATTGGATTCCTCATCTTTTGTATATACAATCACTGCACCGGAGCCGGAACTGTGGCGGGGAGCACTGACGAGAATTCGGTTTTCCTGAATCCTTAACGTGGCACCAAACAGGCTTCGTTCATCGGTTTGGCGGCTGCTAAGTGATGATGTATGATTCCATTCATCATCTTGATTTTCAAAAACAAACACAGCTCCACCCTCCCGTTCAGGTGCGCCTATTACCAAATTCATATCATTCATAGCGAGGCTTGAGCCGAAATTGGACCCCATTGTATCAGGATTGGCAATGGCCATCACCTCACTCCAATTGTCTCCTGTATTCTGATATACAATAACGGCACCCATTCCATCGGAGTGGCCGGGTGCCCCGATAAAGGCATGATCACCTGACAAGAGAACACTTGATCCAAACCCTGATTCATTTACACCGTCTAACGTAAACCGACTGAGTTCACTCCAATCTCCATCATCATTTCGTTCAAAAATATAGGCGGAACCGGCACCACCATTTGCTCCGGGTGCTCCTATCAGTATTAAATTTCCATCTACAGACAATACGGAACCGAAGTTATTGCCAACCTCTCCATCAGATGCATTGAGTTTTGCGGTTTGTTGCCATGTATCTCCACGTTTAGAATACACATACACCATTCCGGGCTGATGATGGTTTGCGGGTTCACCGATCAAAACAGTACCATCGGTGATTTCAACAGCACGCGCAAACCCCTGCATCGGTTCTGAAACTCCATCGAAGGTTGTCTGGGCATGGACGGATATCCAAGTCAGCGAAAGTAACAAAAGAGGTAGTACAAAGAGTAATCGTCTCATAGGAATATGTTGTGCAATGATTTTAATAATTCAGCTTAATATAAGTTCATCTATCCAAAAAACAAGCAAAAGCAGATTGTATTGTTAAGAAAGATATAAAAGTTTATTAAAATCCGAGTGCCAGTATGGTTAGATCAGCGCAAACTATTTAATATTCAGG
>CAZFAJ010000148.1:0-2211 GCA_964517005.1 uncultured Balneolaceae bacterium
TCAATTCCATATTCAGGTTCGGTTATCAGTACCCGCAGTGCGAAAGTAAGTACAAAAATTATGGGCGAAATTATCGAAATGGATTTGGAAATTGGTGATTCCGTTCAGAAAGGGGAGTTACTGATGCGTATCCGGAGTGAACAATTGAACGGGCAGAAGGAGAGGATAGTTGCCGGCATGAATGAGGCAAAAGCAGCTCTCAACAATGCAAAAATCAATTTTGGCAGAATTGAAACGCTGTATAATCAGGAGAGTGCCACCCAAAAAGAGTTCGATGATATGAAGACAGAACTCTCCATGGCTGAAGCACGAGTTGAAGCTATGCGCGGAAGCTTAAAAGAGGTCGAAGAACTTATAGATTACACCGAACTAAAAGCTCCTTTTGATGCAACAATTGCAGCCAAAATGGCTGATGTCGGAGATATGGCTAACCCGGGCCAGCCTCTGCTTCAGCTGAATGAGACGGGACGGTTCAAAATACGGATAGCTGTTTCTGAACAGGATATCAGCAGATTTAAAGTGGGAGATTCAGCGATCTTTTCAATTCCGTCTGCGGAAATCACGAACGCAAAAGCTGTTGTGCTTGCTGTGAACAGAAACGCATCTGCTGCAAGCAGGCAATTTGATGTAGAGCTAACTCCTGAAAATCAGGAAGTGTCAGAACAGCTAAATTCAGGACAGTTTGCCAGTGTAATGCTGAAATATGATTCGGACCCGCTTATCTCTGTAAAAAGTAATGCAATTGTTCAAAAAGGACAGCTTGCCGGTCTCTACACAATCAGTGACAATGATCAGATTCTTTTAAGATGGGTCAGAACAGGGAAAAAGAAAGCCGATATGACAGAAATTTTATCAGGGCTCGAGGCGGGTGAAAGATATATCATACCCGGAGATGAGCCATTGAGGGAAGGGTTGTATGTTGCCGGAAATCAGTAAATGCCGGGGAACAAATATTTTCAAGAATAAGCTGAAAGACAGAAAAGAAAATTTAAAAATCTAACAGATTAGAGTTGGTATGGAAAACGGAATTGCGGGAAAAATTGCCCGTCCTTTTATTAAATCGCGCCTGACTCCGCTCCTGATGGCAGCATTTGTTGCTGTGGGAATCTACGGCACGCTTTTGACACCCAGAGAGGAGGAGCCACAGATCGATGTGCCGATGGCTGATATTTTTGTGGGATATCCCGGGGCAACGCCGGAAGAAGTTGAAAAAAGAATATCAGTCCCGCTTGAAAAAATCATTGCGAATATTGCAGGTGTTGAATATGTCTATTCCACCTCAATGCCCGGCCGGGCGATGGTATCATCGCAGTTCTACGTTGGCGAAGATGTGGAACGCAGTTTGGTTCGGCTCTATAATGAGATCATGAAGCATATGGACCAGATGCCCGAAGGAGCTACCATGCCGCTTGTAAAAACAAGGTCGATTGATGATGTACCCATCATGTCGCTGACGTTTTGGAGTGATGATTATGATGATTATGAGCTGCGCAGGATGGTCCGGGAGTATGAGCTTGAAATCAGGCAGATAGAAGATGTTACGCAGACAAAATTATATGGCGGAAGGTCACGGGAGATACGGGTCGAGCTCGATAAAGAGAAAATGGCGGAGTATAAACTGGATCCGTTTCTCATATCACAGCGGATCGAATCGGCAAACACACGCCTGCATCCCGGCTCGATGAAGAAAAATGATCGTGAAATCCTGATTATGGCCGGTGATTTTCTGGAAACATCCGATGATGTCTCCAACCTGGTGATGGATGTAAGAAACGGTGAACCGATCTACCTGAAGTCAGTTGCCAGTGTAACGGATGGTGCGGAAGATCCGCGGACTTATGTTGCCTACGGTATGGGGGGCGGACTCTCAAAGGAAAAGGGCGGAATTTCGGGACAGACCTTTCCGGCAGTCACAATCTCGATTGCAAAACGGACCGGAACTGATGCGATGACTATTGCGTCCCAGGTTCTGGATAAAACCGAAAAACTGAAAGGGTCTCTAATACCCGGCAATGTTGAGGTTACAGTGACAAGGAACTATGGTGAAACAGCATCAAAGAAAGTTCTTTCACTTTTGGAACATCTTCTTGCAGCTGTTATAGCGGTAACTATTGTTGTTGTGATAGCAATGGGCTGGCGGGGCGGCCTTGTCGTCTTCTTATCGGTACCGGTTACATTTGCGCTTACGCTCTTCGTCTATTACATGTTCGG
>CAZFAJ010000148.1:2311-4806 GCA_964517005.1 uncultured Balneolaceae bacterium
ATGATTTTTTCACTTTTTGTAGCACTTATTATCGTTCCGTGGCTCGGTTTTAAACTCTTGCCGGCCGGGGCTGAAAAGGAGAGAAAAAAATCTGATAAAGAGTATAAGCTGGAGAATACACTTATCTATAAATACTACAACAAAACCATGCAGCCGCTGCTGGAAAGCGTGAGCAAGCGCTGGATATTTATCGTATCCGTCACTGTCTTTTTGCTGGCTTCAATGCTCCTTTTCTACTTCCGGATAGTTGAGGTAAAAATGCTGCCATTCGACAACAAGAATGAGGTTCAGCTCATTATTGATATGCCGGAAGGCACTACCCTGGAGCGAACCAATGCAGCAGCCAGGGAAATTGCACTCTCTATTGTGGATGTGCCTGAAGTCTATGATTATCAGGTATACAGCGGAGTGAATGCGCCTATTAATTTTAACGGACTGGTTCGCCATTATGATTTGAGAAGTGGTCCCAATATTGCGGATATCCAGGTCAATTTGCTTGATAAAGGAGACAGGAGTGACCAAAGCCATGACATTGCCAAACGAATCAGGCCGATTGTGCAAAAAGCCGGTGAAAAGTACAATGCCAACGTAAAAGTGGTTGAAGTACCGCCGGGACCACCTGTCCTCTCCACACTTGTGGCAGAAATCTATGGGCCTGATATGAATCAGCAGAAGAAAATCGGTGAAGAGGTAAAATCAATATTCTCCGAACTTGACGGAGTGGTGGATGTGGACTGGATGGTGGAAGCTCCGCAAACCGAATTGAAAATGAGTGTTAGAAACAGCAAGGCTGGATTATCGGGCGTAGATCCTGCACAAATCACTCATTCGATTGCAGCTGCCGTCAGTGGACATACGGCTTCCCGCCTGAGCCGGAATGACGAGTTAGAGGAGATCCCCATTGTGCTGCAAATTCCGGAAGAGGACCGGTCGGGTGTAAATCAATTGGCACGTATACATGTACGGTCTCAAATGGGCGGGATGATTCCGGTAGAATCCCTGGTTGAGGTTACGGAACAGCATCTCGAACCGTCCATACATCGAAAAAACCAGAGGCGGGTAACCTATGTTACCGCAGAAGTAGCCGGAGCGATCGAAAGCCCTGTCTATGCCATTCTGGATGCAGGAGCTCAAATTGAAGAGATAGATCTGCCGCCCGGCTACAGCCTGGATCAGATTTTTGCCGGCCAGCCTTTTATGACCACGGATTACACCCTGAAGTGGGATGGCGAATGGCAGATTACCTACGAGGTATTCCGGGATCTTGGTATCGCATTTGCCGTTGTACTGGTGATTATCTACATGCTGATTATTGGCTGGTTCCAGGATTTTAAAGTACCGATTGTGATGATGATCGCCATTCCGCTGTCACTGATAGGAATTCTGCTTGGCCACTGGATATTCGGTGCTTTCTTTACGGCTACATCGATGATCGGGATGATCGCGCTGGCGGGAATCATGGTGAGAAATTCTGTGCTTCTGATCGATTTTATCAATCTTCGCCTGAAAGACGGAATTCCTTTTAAACAGGCTGTTATAGAGGGCGGCGCTGTTCGAACACTGCCTATTTTACTTACAGCCGGTACAGTTGTAATTGCGGCTATTGTGATACTTTTTGATCCCATTTTCCAGGGACTGGCCATTTCACTGATGGGTGGCGCTATCGCCTCAACTGCTCTTACACTGATTATGATCCCTTTGATTTACTATATGACAGAAAGGAAAAAAATTGAAGCCAAAGAGGAGTAGCGGTTCCTGTTTAAGGAGAATAAGTGCGAAAATTTAAACCAGATGGATCCCCTTAATCAGGGGTGATATTTAGAAGGAGACAAAAATGAAGCTGCTGATTATTTTAAGCATTGAGGAGTACAACGACGAAGTGAGGAAAATCCTGAACAGGCAGAAAGTTCCTGTTTACAGCGAAACCAATATTCATGGTTTTCATGTCGAAGAGGAGGATGTTGATCTGTCAAGCTGGTTTTCCGGAGATAAGGCCGGCGTTTATTCCAAGCTTTTTTTCTCCTTTCAGGATGAGAACTGTGTTGACCGGATTTTTAATGAAGTAGAAAACTTTAATGAGAAGATGACGCCTGAGGAGGATGTTCATAATGCGATCCATGCTTATATGCTGGATGTGCCAAGATCCGTTTAATTTAACTGACCGCTCAAAAGAACATCAATAAACAAGTACTGAAAACCTAAACATAATATAATATGCGACCAATAGAACGAACTATACGAGCCGTAGCAGGGACTTTCGTAACTCTCAGCCTAGTACTGGGTTATTTCCACAGCCCATACTGGTATCTGTTTACGCTTTTTGTTGGATTGAACCTGTTTCAGTCCGCATTTACCAGGTGGTGTCTAGCCGAAAAAATTATTCAGAAGCTGGGTATAGGATTTAAGCAATAACGGTCTTTTTTGCTTAGAGCTTCATTACCTGATTGCTGCTATCTATTTCGAGTGGTTAGATTCCGTTTTTTTCTAAGGCCCGA
>CAZFAJ010000149.1:0-4794 GCA_964517005.1 uncultured Balneolaceae bacterium
CAGACTCGTTAAAAACAACGGTATTTTTTAATATTTAAAATGTTTTGGACAGCTACGATTTGTTATTTAAAATGAAAGAGAATACTAACTAAAAAATCAAGAACATGATGAAGGTAGCAATTGTAATATTGGCGGAAAACGGTTCGCATGAAGCGATGGGACGTGTGGCAAACGCACTTGAATTTGCCAAAGAGTTAAAAGAGGAGAATGACGATGTTAAAATAATTTTTGATGGCGCAGGCGTAACTTTTGTCCCGGAGCTGGCAGACGAAAGTCATGTCGCCCACCCTTTGTTCAAAGCTGTAGAAGATAAAATTGACGGAGCTTGCAAGTTCTGCAGCAAAGCATTTGGCGTTATTAATGAAGTCCGGAAAACGAATACACCTTTGGTAGCAGAATATGATGATCATCCAAGCCTGAGAAAATATATCAAGGATGGACATCAGGTGGTAACGTTTTAGTTAATCAACCAGACGGTGCGACAAGTACATGAGTTTATTGCCTCTTTGTACATGCATCACAATAACATCGTTCTGTTGAACGGTATCAAGCAGATTATAGAATTCATCGTAAGAAAATATTTCCTTTTCATTAATCGAATAGATTACATCGCCGGGCTGAAAAGGATCGCCTAAAACATTCGATTTACCATTCGATGCCGCAACTAAAACTCCGCCTCTTTTCCTCAGGGGCGGAAGCATATTTCGGATTTCCGATGTGAGGCCAATGGCAAGAATTCCCAGTTTACTGATAAAGTTTTTTTCAGGATCCACAAGATCCAGCATTTGAGTCTGCCGGTCGGTTCGTTCTGCAACTTTTACGGTACGGGTCAGTTGCTCTCCATCCCGGATAACGATAAGCTCGATGGATGAACCGATCTCTTTTCCATAGATATTTACATTTAGCTGGCGTGCATTTTCAATCACTTTACCATCCAGTTTCCAGATGATATCGCCTGCCTGAAGCCCGGCTACATCTGCGGGACTGCCGGGTGCCACATCACCTAAAATAACCCTGTGGTGTGCAGGCAGCTTGAGAGCCCGGGCAAGTGTAGGGCTGACCGTTTGCGGATTAATGCCGATAACTCCCCGTTGGACACTGCCGCGATCTTTTATCTGCTTGTAAATACTTTCAACGATATGACTCGGTGAGGCAAATCCCAGTCCCTCACTGCCACCCGATTGAGAAAGATTCAAAGTATTAATTCCGACAATTTCTCCATTTTTATCCACAAGAGGCCCGCCACTGTTGCCGGGGTTAATCGTTGCATCAGTCTGAATATAGATCATTGGATCTTCTTCTGTAAGCTGCCTTGCTGTAGCGCTCACAATTCCCATACTGACAGAGTTTTCGAGGCCAAGCGGACTGCCAAAAGCAAAAACGATATCCCCGGCACGTAAATTTTGTGAATTGCCAAAAGAAAGAGCTCTGTAATTGTCTCCATCGATACGCAGAACGGCAATATCTGTTTCTGCATCCATCCCGATAACTTCCGCCTCATAAATATCTCCGTCAGGACGAAGTATCGATTCATCACTCAAATCATCATCAGAATGCGGGGGCAAGAGAACCTGTACGGTTTTGGCCTGATCAATTACGTGCCGGTTTGTAATGATGTAACCTTCCGAATCTACAATTACTCCGGACCCGTTTTTTACGCTTCGGGAAAATATAGCTGTGCCATCTGTTTGAAATCGGCTTGGCGCTCCAAATTCATCCACAATGATTTGAACCACCGACTGGTTTACATTTTCTACCAGGTCGCTGTAGGTTGAACTTTCCTGGGCGGATATTTTCTGGGTAACTCCGCTTAAAAGAGTGATAGCGAAAAGTAAAAAGAGTAAATTTCGGCTTCTGAAATAAATTTTTTTCATAGCAATATTCAAATCAATGGATCAATAGTTAATCATAATTCTGTTTCTCAGAATCACAAAATTATTAAGATATCGTTTTGATTTTATAACCGGGAGACTAATCGACAGGCAAAAGCCTGATGATGCCAAGATTTTCAACACCTGCATATAAAAACCCGTCCGGCGCCATATTTACACTTCTGACACGTCCGATATCTTTGATAAGCTCTTCTTCATGCTGCACCTCATGACCGGATAATTTTACGCGGTGCAGGTACTGAAAGCTCAGAGAGCCGACCATCAAATCGCCTTTCCAGTTCGGGTATTTATCACTCCAAACAAAATCCATACCGGACGGAGCAATGGATGGATCCCAATAGTGGAGCGGCTGTTCCATTCCCGGCTTTTCTGTTTCTTCAGTTATGATGCTGCCGTTGTAGTTGATGCCATAGGTGATTTCAGGCCAGCCATAGTTCAATCCTTTTTCTATAATGTTGATTTCATCACCACCTCTGGGCCCGTGCTCGTGAGCCCAGATTTCGCCGGATTCGGGATGGACAGTCATACCTTGTATGTTACGGTTTCCATAAGTCCAGAATTCCGGTTTCGCACCGCTTTTATCTGTAAATGGGTTGTCATCCGGCACTGTGCCATCATCGTGCAGCCTGAAAACGCCACCGGAATGGATGGATAATTTTTGTGCATTACTCATTTCACCCCTGTCGCCAATGGAAAAATAGAGGTAGCCTTCATTATCAAATACAATCCGGCTGCCAAAGTGATGAGCCCTGTCGGACCTTGGTTCAGCTTCAAAAATTGTTTCGTGGTCAGTGAGATTGTTGCCATCAAGTTTTGCACGCATGATTGCTGTGCTCGACCCGCCGCTGCCGGGATATGAAAATGAAAAGTAAATCCAGCCATTATTTTCATAGTCGGGGTGAAGTTCAATATCCAGCAATCCGCCCTGGCCTCTCGCCACAACTTCGGGAACTCCCGATACCGGCTGATCCTGAAGCTTCCCATTTTCAGTAATGTGGAGTGTACCGGATCTTTCGGTAATTAAAACACGTCCATCAGGCAGAAAAGCCATGCCCCAGGGCACATCGATACCTTCTGCCACATGGTCAACTCTGAAGCTGTGATCGTCTGATTCAATAACATCACCTGCATCTGACGGGACGGGAAAATAAAAATCTTCAGAAACGTGCTGAGAAAATGCTGAAGCTGGTAACAGGACAACTGTTAATATTGTAAAGTAAAAGACGGTTTTTATAAAACGATGGTTCATAAATGTAGAATTTCTATTAAGATTGTTTATCAGAAGTTATTCATAATTTTTTATAACTGAAGCAAAATTTTTTAAAATCACAGTGATCTCAAAACGTTTCTGACAGCAGGCTAGTGTCTTGTCAATGATAAAATATCGGTTTAGTCATTGGGCTTTGACGAACATGGTCCAATAACTTACATCACAATCTTCAACCTCGCTGCCACCAGGCTTTCAGCCTGTTTTTTTGCTCTATCGGAATCCGACGACAAGGGTACAATTTTTAATCACTGAATCGTGTAGAGTCAATTTTCAAATGTGGATTGAAATCTGACAGGTTTTGATTGACAAGACACTAGTTCATAATTTCTTTAAAAATCTCTGTTAAGGCTTTTAAATGCGTGTTAAATTTTGTTAATTAAAACTACATGTCAACGAAAGTATATGAGGGTATTATGATTACACGATTTCTGCCATATCTGTTTTTTGTGTTATTGACACCGGCCATTGTATTCGGACAGCTCCGGGAAGGATCTTACCTTAAAATTGATTATTTGAAAGTAGAAAATTCTGATTCTGAGCAATTCCTGCAAGGAATGAAATCAGAAATGAAAAAGCTTCAGGAACAAAGGGTAAATGAAGATGAAATAATCTATTGGCGGCTTTACAAGGTTATTTATCCGGGAAATAAAGCGAATGATTATAATTATGTGACTGTCACTACGGCCACTTCGTTAAATCCATTTGAGAACGAATCAACTATTGTGGGTGAAGGTGTGGATAACGAACAATATGCAAGTGTAGTTACGTCTTTATATCCATATCATAAGAAAATATTTTCTGAATTATGGATTGTCAGGAATTCAATTCAGGCAGATTCTGCAAATAAGGAACCGGCGAGATTTGTGAGTATGGATTATATGAATGTAACTCCGGGGAGAGAATTCGAATATCGCATGCTTGAAGATGAAATTGCCAGTCCGCTTCACAGGGAGCGCATGAATATGGATCAGATGGACAAGTGGGAAATGTATGAGCTGCTCCTTCCCGGCGGAACCGAATATGGATATAACTTTGCAACCGGTAATTTCTTTAAACGGTTATGGCATATTGAATTTGGGCTTACGGAAGAGCTGATTAAGCGAACCCATACTGATACGGATGTCACAAGTGTTTTGGAGCAGATTGAAGATACACGTAATCTGGTTCAGAATGAAATGTGGGAGATCGTAGATTATATTCATTGATTGAAATCATTCTTTTTTCTATAGTCGTAAAAGTTCAAGTCGCGATTTTGTAGTTCCATCAGATTTGTACCGGGGTATTTCGATTCGATTTGGTTGAGTAATTCAGGAGTTATTTCAAAGGCATGGTTCATTTCTGAATTGGCTTGGCTGTAGGTGGGTACGGTCCAGGATATTCTTGGTGCCTGTGTAGGTTTTTCCTAAATCAAGCTGTGAACGATGAGATTTCGCTATCGCGTTCAAAAAATGAGCTCCACTCCTCCCGACAGCGTAAATATCTTGCTCATTGTATAATCATTTACTGTCGGGATCGGTCGGAATGACAGGTTTCGCTTTATTCATGGGCGGCGTATCCAACCCACTGCTGCACCAAATTTTGGATCTACGCCGCCTGCCAGGATTTATCCATCATTCGCGGCGCGGGAAAAGC
>CAZFAJ010000150.1:0-3034 GCA_964517005.1 uncultured Balneolaceae bacterium
CGTGGACCAAAGAGGTTTGGTATTACGACTACCACACGAATCTGCATCACATGCTAAAGAAAAGTCCGCTTCAATCTTACTGATTATTCCCAGTTTTATCTATCCATTCATACGGCCAAAAATGGAATTCACCTTCCTGATATTCCGCCAGCCAGACCTGGCTCACATTGTTCCAGGAATCATCCAGGATAATATCCCCCGTTATGCCCTCAACCTGCCGGATTGATGTCAGCTCATCCCTGACCAGGGCTCTGTTCAGGCCGGCCTTTTTGATGGAATTTATCAAAATCGTTGTTCCATCGTATGCCTGTATGGCAAGGGTGTTGGGCTTTTCGCCAAACCGCATGGTGTAATCTTCAATAAACGCTGTCAGTTTCTGATTTTCCATATTTTTGTTAAACGGATAGACTCCGATAACACCATCGGCATATTCGCCGGCAAGCCCGGTAAAAGTATCTGAAACCACTTTTTCAGAACTGAAAACGACCTGGTTCATTCCAGATTCGCGCATTTGAATAACGATACGTGCGATCTCATCTACCTCACCCCAGATCATGACAGCCTCCACATCTGCCTGCCTTATATTTTCAAGGTATTGATCAAAATTTGTTTCCCCCGGAAAATAGACCTGCCGGATACTGACCGGATGTCCCAGCCTTTTTGCTCCCTCAACAAACTCCTTGGTTCCCATCCTGGCATACCGGCTGTTTGCTCTTATGATCCCGACACGTGTAAATCCCCTTTTGTTATAGATCTCATTTAAGAGGGCATAGTTGTATCGCCGGTCATCCGGATTGGTTCTGATCAGCCATGGAATCCGGGTATCGGTAAGAGTTGGATCGGTGCTCCCGGTATTAACCATCGGAAGTTCAAGTTTCAGTGCTACCCGGATGGCTATATGCGAATTGTTCCCGTCTATAGACCCGACTGCGGCAATTACTCCTTTATCGTTTAAAGCCACCAATTCATTTCCGGATGCTCCCCAAAGGCCGATATCATTCCTGGCAAGAAGATCAAAAGGTTTACCATCATAGCCGCCGGAACGGTTCGCATCTTCAATAGCAAGCAGCGTGCCATTCATCATCTGCTTTCCGTCGCGTGTATAGTAAACCTGTTCGCCATCCAGCGGGCCGATGAAACCGATCTTCACTGTGTCGGCATCAGACAGATAATCATACTCCCTGGCAGCACCAAGATAGGGCAGCCTCTCTTCGAAATACCTGTAATGCGGGCTTTGAAAATTGCTGAATGGGTAAAGTTCAGGCGGGGTGTTGGCATGAGGCGGATCCTGAGCCGCCAAACCCTGACTTCCTGCAATAAGGATTACTGCAGCCAGATTCGTGAGAATACCGAAATAGAAAGTCCCGTATTTTTTCATATGAGTCTCTGTTTCTATGTTAATTTACATATCGCAATGGCTTCAATTTCCACCAATAGTGTCTCCCAGCATAACCTGACCTGAATCCCTGTGCTGGCAGGAAGCGGATCCAATTCAAGCCAGTTGTAAAATTGAGTCCGTATTTCATTGAAATCTTTGTAATCGCGTTCAATATCCCGCAAATAGCAGGATGTTCTGACTACATCGTGCCAGGACATATTTTCCGCTTGCAGGAGCTCGCTGATGTTGCGGAATGTTCTCCAGCACTGAGCCCGGAAATCTCCGATGTGCTCTGCTTCGCCCTCCTCATTTACACTTGCCGTGCCTGAAATCAATAAAACGGAATAACCGCCCAGATCCAGCCGGATTGCTCTTGAAAATGATGACGGCTTCTGGTAATCGAACGCTTCATTTAAAACATTGGGAGCCTGTACTGCCTTTTTATCCAGGGGCGGCCTTGATTCATGAATCGCCGGAAGCTCGTATTGAGTATACTCATCATTTTCAGACAGAATACCCAGCTTGATCATTTCCTCACGTTCATCATCAGTTAGTTTTAACATATTGTTGGTTAACTGTACTGTTTCATTCATAGCTTTTTTGTTTTTTTTAATTCCGGAATCAGAGGATTGAATCGTCTGCATATCCAACAATTTTAGCCCTGCTTAAACCGTAGGAGGTAGCAACCCATATCACCTCATCCCTGATGTCCATGTTCCAGACAAATCCGTGTGAAATGGAGCTGTCTGTAGTTAATTTTTTATCTTTTTCACCATTCACAATTGTAGTGATTCCTTCACGGGATTCATCACCCGTGTTGTATGTTACCCATGTAGTTCCGTCAAATGTATTTAACCCGTCATCGGTCGCAATGTATGCAACCGAATTTTTTGCTTTAATCGCATTGATAAACCCGCTGGTTAAACCGGTGTCATGATCCAGGTATCCTTTCCAGTTCTGCCCGTCGTATCTGCTCAAACCGAAATAGGTGGATACCCATAAAATGCCGTTATCAAAAGCCACACCGGTTGTTATATCATGTACGAGCCCGTCATCCGGAAACAGCGAGAGCTGAAAATGGCCATCCGGGTCACGGTAGACCCTGAACCTGCCAGTATCATTGTTATATTCAACAACTCCGCCTCCCCATGCGGCTATATAGGCTTTATTATTACCGGTGGTAATTCCATAGGTCCATGGTTCATGCAGGGGTGAAGACTCCTCGTTAAATATTTTCCATTGCTTTCGATAGGTGTCGTACCTGTTCGCTCCTGCTGCAGTGGCAATCCATACATATCGATCATTTACATGAACTTCGTAAACCACGTCATTTGCCAGTCCGCTGTTAAACTGGTCAAAACGCTCAAACAACCCGGCTGACCATCTGTTCAAACCGCTCATTGTCCCTATCCAGACGTCGCCGGTCAGTTCATCAACATCTATGGAGAGAACATTCCGGTGGGCAAGGCCGTCCTCTTTTGTGTATACCGTCCAGGCATCATCTTCTAAAACTGCAAGGCCGCGGTCGGTGCCGACAAGAATACGATCCTTGTCAATTTTAACAGTATTGATTTTGTTTGAAGGCAAGCCGTCTTCCATGGTGAATATCTCCCATTCACCATATAAAGGCATCTTTCCGGCAGCCGATTCATTTGT
>CAZFAJ010000150.1:3134-4770 GCA_964517005.1 uncultured Balneolaceae bacterium
GCTTTTAAATCTTCAGGTGAAAAGACTTCCGTGCGGGTTACAAATTTGGAGAATCTCATTCCGCACTGCATATACACACTCACATTTTTTCCATTCCATTTGAAAGGAGATGTGTTTGAGAGCTCTCTGAGCGTCTGTACATTTGACAGATCCGTACCGGGATAGTAGGCCATATCATAAGTCAGCCCGTCTTCATGATTATCCGGGTGGCAGGAGTAACAGCTGTATTGACTCTGAAATGTATGAGATGCGTTATTGAACAGCTGCTCCCCTTTCCTTAAAAATGCCTGTTGATCCTGATCTCCCAGCTCAATATGTCTTTCAAGAGTTAGAGTCTGAGTATTGATGATTCCGATTCGATCAGTGAGCCGCTCCGCAACATAGAGATAGCTGCCATCCGGCGACAGAACCATGCCCTTTGGATTTGAACCGGTTGATATCCTTTTGGTAACATACGCCCTGCTTAAAGTGAGGTCATTTTCCGGGTTAACAATATCTCCCGCGTCGATCTGCTGAATTACATTTCTGATCTTTCCGATATCCAGTACGCTGATGTAATCACCCCCCGAATGTGAGATGAAGGCCTGCCTGCCGTCAGGCGCTATCTGTACGTTGTATGGATCAGCATAAAAAGCATTGGGTTCATCAAGCGGAAGCTGATACATCCTGCCCGATTCAAGAGAGATCACACCAAGGGCATAGGTCATCATCCATCCATTTTCAACCTGGACGGCAGGCACCAGGTTTTTCGGACGAACCAGCGTGGTGAATAACAAATCTCCCTCCGGTGAAAAGTCAGCACTCTCCATGATGTGTGCTTCTTCAAAGTACAGTCTGTCAGTCGCCCTTTGCGGATCTGTATCAATCAGAGTTACTTCTGTTTTGGGAGGCTCCCGGTATTCTGTAAGAACAGAACGCTGACTTACCGCAGCTACATGCCGGCCATCCGGTGATAAGGAGATACCCGTGGGATAATTGCCGGCGTGAAGCCTTTTTATCTCTTTCCGTTCCGTCAAATCAATCACTGAAATATCAGAGGTATGAGTATTGGCTGCATAAAGAAATTTCTCATTTTTATCCAATACAATACCTGACGGGCCGCCTCCTGTTTCAATTGTGTCTGTCACTCGTAGCTGCTCAATATCAATCACTGAAATCGTATTTGACCACTGGTTGCTGACATAGGCTATACGAGTATCGGCCGAAACGGCAACCGAATGCGGATATTCACCTGTTTTAAGTTTTGCGATCTTTTCATCGCCCGACAAATCGACGACAAACAGTGCGTCTGATTCCTGTCCGGTTATGAAGAGAAGGCGATTGTCGGCAGAAACCGCCAGGTTGTAGGGCGAAACGTACTCTTTCGATACAAGATCCATGAAAAACCCTTCATTTTGCATGTATGCATGACAAGAAAAACATTTAAACGCTGCCGTATTTACCTGTTTCTGATCCGTAATCTCGCCGGTGGTCATATATTCGTAATGGTCGAGCGACCAGTTGTATGACCGGTAGGCCATAAACCCAACGGCGATAAGTAAAATGAGTAATATGATCAGGCGGTTTTTAATCTTCATGGGCTGCCTCATCATCACTATTTTCATTCCTGCTGATCAGAGTAACATTCGAGCTCCGG
>CAZFAJ010000151.1:0-1968 GCA_964517005.1 uncultured Balneolaceae bacterium
TTACCTGATCATGATTCCGGATATGCCATAAGTCGACAGAATATTCCTGCAGATTTACTTACAGGTAAGGATTTTGAAGTCCGGGTGTGGATGCGATCCGAAAATATTCAAAATGGCAATGTTGTTTTCAGAATGGCTGTATTTGATGAAGAATCTGACGTTCTTGAATTTATTCAATTCCCGGAAGGCGGGTTAACCGGAACAACGGAATGGAATCAGTACACTGCAAAAACATTTATCAGTTCAGATGCTAATCAAATTTCACTGGACGCCTTTCATAATGGTGAGGGAAAAGCCTGGTTTGATACTGTGGAATTATACATTGACGGTGAAAAGTATGATCCTGGTTCCTATACCCCTTGGAGTGCAACTACCGATCAAATTAAATGGCTTAAAAAAAATGCAATTCCGATATCAACTGATATTCCCGGCAGTGATTTTTCAGATTTGGATCAATTAAAGTTGCTATTTGAGAATGCAGAAATTGTCGGGCTTGGTGAAGCCACACACGGAACAAAAGAGTTTTTCCGAATGAAACACCGAATTATTGAATGGATTGCACAGGGGCAGGATACGGTCATTTTTGCAATCGAGGCTAACATGCCTGAAGCTCGCTCCATCAATGACTACATTCATACGGGAAATGGAGATCCAAAGGAATTACTCGCGTGTCTACATTATTGGACATGGAATACCGAAGAGGTACTACAATTGATCGAATGGATGCGCAGCTATAATAAATCAGATAAGGGAAAACTTGAGTTTTGGGGATTTGATATGGCTTTCCCACGAGTTGCGGCCGACAGTGTTCACTCTTTCATACAAAAAGCTGACCCAATGTTTTTGGAGGAATTGGAAAAAAATTATGAAATACCTGTCGATCCGGATGAATTAAGAAGAATGAATGACCGAGAGATTACTGGAATTCAAGAACAGACAAAAAAGGTAACAGAACACCTATCGGACAACAAAAAGAAGTTTTCACAAATATATGACAGCGCAGATGTGGAATGGGTTATTCAATATTCTCGAATCGTTGA
Organism: uncultured Balneolaceae bacterium; assembly: GCA_964517005.1. Classification (GTDB taxonomy): domain Bacteria; phylum Bacteroidota; class Rhodothermia; order Balneolales; family Balneolaceae; genus CAYVBJ01. The sequence goes on from CAZFAJ010000151.1 coordinate 1,041, forward strand.
ACAGGCAGTCAGCAGGTTTGCACCCAATGGCAACTCCAGAGACGAAAGCATGGCTGAAAATATCAATTGGATTTATGAACAAAGGAAAAGTAATGCCCCATTACTAATCTGGGCACATAATGACCACATTGAACGATCTTCTAACCGTTTTGGGAAGTTGTTGGCCGGGCAATATGGAGATGACTACGTAAATGTGGGCTTCTCATTCGGTGAGGGAAACTATTCAGCTGTTTTGGGGCCTAATGAACCTGTAGCTTCCTATCCCTCGCCATACCCAAAAGAGGGATCCGTTGAATATGTTTTTCAAACTGTAGGTATACCGATTTTTGCACTGAATCTTGATGAACTAAAAAATAGTCCAAATGGGAGTTGGCTGAAAGAATCTAAACCAATTAAGAGTATTGGCTCGGTTGCCAGAGATGATCCATATAGAAATATTCCGGTTGCTCATTATTTTGACATCATGATTTATTTTGATCAAACAGAAGCAAGTCATTCATTTGGAAACCCGGATGCTCGAAATTAAACCGGTGACCTAACAAGTTAAGGCATGGAACGAAGCTTGCCGGGGTCCATGCCGGTCCGTTGACTGACGGCAGCCCGGCATAGAAGCTACCCGTTGACTCTATTTGCAATTTAAATAACCGGGATGTCGGGCAGGAGAGCGCAATGAAGAAGAACACTCTTATGCCAACATCTGGATTTTTCTAAATACCTGTTCTGAGGTTCAGAACTTTAATTTTAATAACTCGGCTCGCGGCTTAAACGCCGGGGCGTTATCACCTGGCTATTTCGGTGATAGGGTGCCAGTCATTTCGGGCCATATAGTGTCACTTCCCAAATGAGATATTTGTTGTTTATGTTCATTGGATCAAGCGTTGTTTTTTCTCAGGGATTCCCCCTTTAGTTCTATGCGATGTGAGGAGTA
>CAZFAJ010000151.1:2068-4752 GCA_964517005.1 uncultured Balneolaceae bacterium
TCAATGCAAATCAAGCGGACGCGTTTTCGTTTAGTTACTTACATTCAATGACTTAGTCGCGACGCTTATTTGCCAAACCGTTAAGTTTCCTCTCATACTCTCCAGAATTTTTCGACTCAATGAATTGCTTTTCACAACGTTTTTAATCAACTTAGACAACAACAATTAATAAACGTCATGACGATGGATAAGGCATTAATAGACGAGCTTTCTCAGCTCAAAAAAAGCGAAAAATTGATTTTGGTTGAAGCTTTGTGGGATTCAATTGCATCAGACCCATCGGAAGTGGAAGTTCCGGAGCATCACAAAGCAATTATTGAAGAACGGCTTAAAACGCTTGAAAAGGATAAAAAATCGGGTTCAAGCTGGGAGAAAATCCGTCAAAAATATTTATAAGCTATAGTGCCTGTATCACTAATACTTACCGAAAAGGCAGAAGAAGATTTAGATGATGCTTACCATTGGTATGAAGAACAGGAACCAGGGTTGGGCAAAGAGGTTATTCGATGTATTGATGCCCAAATTGCAAATATAAACCGTCATCCTCTTCATCACCCAGTCGTTCAAAATGAAAATGTTCGGCGTGCGCTTGTCAACAGATTTCCTTTTTCTATCTATTTCGAAATTGAAGAAGAGTTGATTACCATCTTTGCAATTCTTCATCAAAGAAGAAATCCTGATTATTGGAAATCAAGAAACTAAATATGGCTATAACAACTGAACGATACTCATTTTAGTTGGACGTTAGAAAAAGCTACCCCTTCTGATAAAATCGTTCTTGACCATCTCATTTTTTAAAAGTAGTTTTCCATTTACCACCTCCAATGCAGCCTCATGAAAAAAGTATTCAAAATATTTGGTGTACTGGCCTTGGGAGCCGTTCTATTCCTATCCTACATCATCTGGCTTAATGTACAACCTGGCGAGGAACATGAAGACCTATTGGCTTCAATGCCGGATGAAGTTAATCCCAGATACAGCCTTGAGGACTCCACCAATTGGTGGAAGGAAACCACAGTTTATCAAGTATATCCCCGATCATTTAAAGACAGTGATGGTGATGGTATTGGCGATATTGCCGGTATCATCAGTCAATTAGATTATATCCAGTCTTTGGGGTTTGAAACGATCTGGTTTTCACCTTTTTTTAAAAGTCCACAGGCAGATCACGGGTATGATGTAAGTGATTATCGTGATATTGAGCCGGCCTATGGGGATTTGGCATTAGTGGATAGCCTCATCAGCGAAATCCACCAAAGGGATATGAAAATAGTGCTTGACTTGGTCTTGAATCACACTTCGATAGAACATGCCTGGTTTCAGGAATCCAAAAAATCTCGCAACAACCCTAAAAGTGACTGGTACGTATGGCGGGATGGTGAAGATGGTAACCCACCCAACAACTGGAAAAATATACCGGGCCGGGAATCGGCATGGAACTATGTCCCTGAGCGAGACCAGTACTATTATGCAGCCTTTTTGCCATTCCAACCGGATCTGAATATGGCAAATCCGGAAGTTAAAGAAGCCATTTTTGATATGATCAGGTTTTGGTTAGACAAAGATGCAGATGGCTTCCGGCTGGATATTTTCAATTTCATTTTTGAAGATGAGAACTACCCCGACAATCCCTTTACCTGGCAGGCGTTACCAAAATTTGGAGAAGGTAAGTGGGCGTTTGAAGATCACAAATATAATTTTCATCAACCTGAGGTGATCGCATTTGCCAAAGAGCTGCGTGCCATACTTGAGGAATATCCTGATGGCCGGTTTATGATTGGAGAAGTTTTTGGTTCGCACCGGCATATGCGGGAATTACTGGGCATGGAGAAGCTTGACGGGCTAAATCTTGTTTTTCTCTTTGATTTCCTGGAAGACTTCGATTTTTCTGCCAAATACTTCTATCAGAAGGCAAAGGAATATGAGGCTTTTTACCCATATCCGATGGTTCCCACCTATGTTTTTGGTAACCATGACCAGTTTAGAAGTATTACCCGCCTGGATAATAATGAACAAAAAGCGGAAGTACTCGCTGCATTTCAATTGACCATGAGGGGCGTACCGTTTGTGTATTACGGAGAAGAAATCGGTATGCGAACCAGCGATATAGCACTGGAAGATGCCGAGGATCCATTAGCACAGTACTGGTTGGATACACCTGAATGGCTGCAAAATTATTTGCCTTTTATGTTAAACAGGGATAATTGTCGAACACCAATGCAATGGTCATCTGATATCTCTGCAGGTTTTTCTTCTTCCGAAAAAACATGGCTTCCTGTCCAGGATAATTACAAGGAGATCAATGTACAGAATAGATTAGAAGATAAAACCAGCATCATTCATACGTACAGGGATATTTTACAAATAAGAAACCGTTCAAAAGCCTTTAAAAGCGGACAAATGGAGCTATTCGAACCCGGTGTAGACTTATCAAAAAATGTACTATCCTATTCAAGATATCATGCTGATGAAAAATATTCTATCTACCTGAATTTTTCAGATCAGAGACAATCTATTTCTATTGACGCTACCAATGCCATTGTAAAATATCAGAAAAGGGCAAAACTCCAGGAGCAAACCGCCGTGCTTGAGGGTTATGGAATATTGATTGTCGAAACCAATTGAATGTATTGATCATATCCGGTGGATGCAGAAGATTTCAACGAGTTAAATATTTTTGATGC
>CAZFAJ010000152.1:0-4742 GCA_964517005.1 uncultured Balneolaceae bacterium
GGGCATCGTTGCGCCAGCTGACTGAACGCGGTCCTTCAGTTGCAGAGGAAAAGCCAATCGGAACCTGATCGGCAAGAGGCAGGTCGGCAAAGTGATGAACGGGTTTCCCATTCTTGTCAAGAACCATAATTTTAAGCGGAAACCGGTAAGCCGGTACCTGATAAGAATAGGGTTTCTGAATTGTTTGTGTTAGAATGTAGTTTCCATCAGGCGAAATACTTACCGACCGGTAAATATCAGAATCAGCAATTTTTCTTTGGTTTCCTTTCAAATCGACTGAAAAGAGTTCAGATGTAAAATAGTAATCAAACAGATTCTCATCATGCTTGTTCTGAAGCATATCCTGGTAGGTTCGGGCCGGCCGGGCTTCTCCCAGGCTCTTCTGAATTACAGGTCCATCTGGTGTGAGGTCTTCTTCAGGCGCCGCTCCTCTGTCCGGGCTGACGAGCTGTACCAGCAGTGACTCTCCATCCCTCATCCACTGATATGCTGAGCCATAAGTGTCATTCACAAGGGCATCCGTTAATTTATTCGCAGTAGCAGTTTGAATATCCACCATCCATAATTCAATGCCTTCCGAACGGGTGAGAAGAAATGCAATATGCATGTTTGTTGGTGACCAGCTGATGTCGGATATCCTCGGATTTTCCGGCAAGCCCTTTACTTCAGTATCTTCACCTGTGAGAAGGTCCCGTAACATTAAATTGGTTGCAAATCTCGTAGAACTTGGGCCATTCGTTCGTGGATTGATTCGAACTCCGGCAAGCCTTAATTCGGGCTGTGACACTTCCTCAATTGAAGGCAGGCCAGGCTGCTCCTGTAAAAGCATCAGATTGCGGTTTGGGGATAAACTGACAGACGGAGTGCGATCACCATCCACAAGGTTGATCATAGCCTGGGAAGGTAGCTGATAGCCATCCTGGCCTAGTAAAACTGTTTGTGAAAGCAGTACAATTGCCAATGTAAAAATCAGAGAAGTAAAAGAATATCGGCTATTCATGTCGGAAGGAGTTTGGGTTTTTAAAAATTTAATTAACTGCATAATAGATGAAGTAAATTAAAAATGAGGTAAAGCGCTATTGTAAAATGGTAAAATAATGTGAAGATTGCAGACGTCATTCATGCAGCAGGTCAGAATTTTCAGACTGTCAATTCCCGTCATTTTCATAGATCAGGTTAGGATTTTCCGGGGGCTTAGCGATTGGCATAGTATATAGCTGCATAAATCCCGGAATATATTTATTGTGAATTGAAAAGAAGATCCGGTCTGTGAGTTTGATTCTGTCTCTCGGGCTCAGTGTAAGCTTGCTAATATTGTCATAAAGCTGTTGATTTATTTCCAATGCTCTTCGATAGTTATAGACGGAATAATTCCATGTGTTAAAATCACCAAAACGCTTGTCGAAAGCGATAATATTGCGATGAATGTCAAATTCTCTCTCCAGAATATTGTTTAGATTGAATGTCTCTTCTCCATGATCCTGAGCAATTCCGGTGTCTGTGCAACCTAAAATTATAAGAAAAATTGCTGTAAGAAGTCCAGAAATCCTGTTATGTATTTTCATGATCTGCATACTCTCCTTTATTCAGGACTGACTAAAATATTCTTCTAAATAAATTTAGCCAACTAATCCACAAAATAACAGAATCCTTGCCACTGATGAATAAAAATCAGTACAAGGCAAATGCTGTGATCAACCGGTGTGATTCCGGATCAAAGACCTTAACAGGAGCTTCTTATTATTTTTCTTTTTCCTGATTCTTCATAGCATCGGCCATTTCAGAGCTATCAACAACCTGAAGCTGATTTGTAAGGTCTGTCTGAAGTTCTTCCACATCATCTTCACTAAGCAACTCGCTGATATCTTCTACACCTGCTTTAACGGCAAGATTAAAAACCATGCGATTAAAGAGCATCTGATGAGCTGCAGAAGAGAGCTGATATAGCTGCTGCTGTGGTATTTGTCCGCCTGATAACTTGATTTTATTCATCACCGGTTCCAGCAACTTTTCAATTTTTTTATTCAGCTGATTTTCAAGTTCGCCGGCCTCTTTGTTTTCTTTGCTTGTTACTTCTTTTCCAGATGGATCTACCAATTTCATATTTTCTAAATTTTTTATTGTGATTCAATACTCTAACAAAGGTAAGGAAGAAGTCGATCCATTGCCAAAAGGCCAGGCCTTATGAAAGAATCACCGAAGTAAGAATAAATAAAGTTGTATTGCTAAATTTTCGTTGTGTACATTTTACTTCCAAATATGAATTGACCAGGTGATATCTTTTTTCCAAAACGGTGGCTGGATGTTACATTTGGTAATCACTCCTCTGACAGCGCAGTGCAAATGGTTCGCAGTTTTCTTGAATCCCGGCCGGAATATAATTCGCAGCTCAGGATGAAAATTCTGCAGGCATCGGATATGATGTTCAGGGCAAACTCAATAAAAAAATCCAGCCGGGAAAAAACAGACGGTTGAACATGCTTTTTTTTAAAAACTTGTTTGACCAAACTGAATCTCAATTAAACTTTGTAAAAAGTTCAGCATGATTTTTTGTAAATCATCATATTTCATTGTTTATCTAAATTTATAAATTGAAACCATATTATGCGTATTCTACACAACCATTCTCACTTTTTACTTTTATTCCTGTTTCTCTTCATTTTAACGGCAGTAGCAACCCGGGTATCTGCTCAGGAAAAAGGAAATTTTGAACTTGCCGAGCGTTTTACATCTGATAAAATGCAAAAAATGACAGGGAGCACTTCCCTTTCTGCCAATTGGATTGAAGATGAAAGTGAATTTTGGTACGAGTGGGAATCTCCTGCAGGAAAAAAGTGGATTTATGTAAATGCTGATCGCCAGAACAAGCGGCCGCTCTTTGATTCAGAGGATATGTCAGCACAGTTATCTGAAATCTTTAACCGTGGTTTTAAAGCCGATGATCTCGATTTAAAGGAGTTTGACTATGACACGGATCTGGGCCTCTTCACATTTCATATTGACAGTGTACAATTCAGGTACCATGTGGACAGAAGAGAACTTGTAAAAGGTGATTCACTCGAAAAGGAAGAAGAGGAATCGTGGGCAACGTATTCACCCGACAGTACCTGGATTGCTTTTGCAAGGGAACACGATCTCTACCTGATGCGGACTGATGACCCCGACAGTACTGAGATTCGCCTGACGGGGGACGGCGAAAGGTGGTACAGCTTTCAGGCAGAACATGGAGATACTACCTCAACGAAACGGCTGCGTTCAAGAGCCAATTGGTTTGAAGATTCTGAAAAACTGTACGTAAAAAGGCAGGACTGGCGTGAGGTGGACGAATTGTGGGTCATTAATACCCTAAAAGAACGTCCGGAGCTTGAGACTTATAAATACAACATGCCGGGTGAAGAGAACCATTACCAGGATGAGATCCTTATTTTTGATGTGGATAGTAAAAAACGCGTGCCTCTGGATTTAGACAAATGGCCGGATCAGTCTTTAGGGGGTGCTTATTTTAATAGCGGTGGTATTTTCACGACCGACAAATCTGATTTTCTCTATGTTTTGAGGAGAAACCGCCCATGGGATACGATTGATGTTGTGAAAGCCAATACCACAACCGGTGAATCCGAGGTACTATGGTCGGAGGAGAGCCATCCCTATTTCAATACCCGGTACGCTCAGCTTGCTATTATTGATGAAGGTGAAGAATATCTTTGGTGGAGCGAACGGACCGGGTGGGGCCAGCTCTATCGATATGACTCCCGGGGAAATCTGAAAAACAGGATTACAGACGGACATTTTATGGTTGGTGACATCGCTCAAATTGATACAACGGCGCAGACTGTCTATTTTGAAGGCTTCGGGAGAGAGCAAGGCACAAATCCATATTACTCCCGATATTACAAAATCAAATTTGACGGTTCAGGGATGAAGCTGCTTACACCTGAAGATGCCAATCACTCCTTCAGTATGAGCGATAATGACGATTATTTTGTAAATAATTATTCCCGCCCGGATCTTCCCACAAAATCTGTACTGAGAGATACTGATGGCCGTGTAGTTCTGGATCTTGAAGAAACGGACATCAGCCGGATGGAGGAAGCCGGGTACAGAAAACCGGAAATCATCAGTGTAAAAGCGGCAGACGGGATGACTGATATTTATGGGGTGATGTGGAAACCGGCTGATTTTGATCCGGAAAAAAAATACCCGGTAATTTCCTATGTCTATCCCGGCCCGCAAGTTGAACCCTATCCCAGAACCTTCAGCCTTCGCGGATCATCAGCGCGCGCACACACATTATCCCAAATCGGATTTGTTGTTGTCTCAATTGGTAATCGCGGAGGCAGCCCGCTTCGTGAAAAGTGGTATCACAATTACGGGCACAACAATTTGAGGGATTATGCACTACCTGATAACCGTGCCGGTATTGAAGAGCTGGCAGCAAGACATTCATATATAGATGCTGACCGGGTAGGAATCTACGGACACTCCGGGGGCGGGTTTATGTCAACCGCCGCACTTCTAACCTATCCGGATTTTTATAAAGTTGCGGTTTCGTCTGCGGGTAATCATGATAACAATGTATATAACATCTGGTGGGGTGAGGTTCATCACGGTGTGGAGAAACAAACGACAACCGTGAAAAAAGAGAACGATGAAGATGGCGATGATAGTGTTGAAGAAGTTGAGAAAACCACATTTGTATCCAATATCCCCAAAAACCAGGATCTCGCTGATAACCTGCAGGG
>CAZFAJ010000153.1:0-4722 GCA_964517005.1 uncultured Balneolaceae bacterium
CTCACAGCTCACCTGCCTCGTCCCTCAGAATCTGCCCGGCCATACGCGGGCGAACTTTCTGAAGGTGGCTCAACGCAAAGTGATTATCGACGGCCAGGGTGTCACCGGGCACAATATCTTCGTGATTTACAATTACCCACTCATCGTTTTGGAATTCGGGTTCTACATAAACCCATTCTACAGTTTCATTACTAAGCTTAAAAACGAGAGTTCGTCCGCCATCTCTTTCCAGTATAGCCGACCTGGGAATGCGGGATTTTCCATTATGAGTACGAATCTGAATACGCCCTTCTACTGTCATACCCGGTTTCAATTGCCGGTCGTTGTTTTGAACCTCTACAAGCACCTGTCCGGTTTTACTTTCAGGATCTACAACGGGCGACAAACTGCGGACTATCCCTTCTTTTCTGTTTCCTGAGGGTGTGGTCAGCCGAACATTCATACCGGTTTCAAGTTCATTTAATTCCGCCTCCAGAACATCCAGCCGGACCAGTACTTTTTGATCATCAATCAACCTGCCCAGTTCGCTGTTTGAACTGACAAACGCTCCGGGCGACAAACGATCCTTAACTGACAGATATCCGTCGAAGGGGGCCTTCATAACCGTGTAGGAGAGATCCAGCATAGCCCTGTCGAGATCAACCTCAGCTTTTGCAATTCCTGTTGAAATTCGGAGTATGCGGTCATCTCCCGGTTTACTGTTACCTGCCTGTTCACGCTGCGATTTTTCAATAGTATACTCTGCAAGTGCGGATTCATACTCATTCTCAGCCTGCCGGACTGCCTGTTGCCACTCATCATCAACAAATGACAGCAGCAGATCCCCTTCGCGAACAAACACACCGTCATCCAAAATGGTCGATTCAACAAACCCGCTTATTCTCGGGCGGATGGTAATTTCACGGTTCGGTTCCACAATTCCCTGGCTCTCAATATAGATACTCAGCGGCTGGTCATCCGAAGTTGCAAAAACCACATCCGGACGTACATCAATCGCCTCTTTTTCCTCATCTGATAAACTTCCTCTTTCCGTATTGTCAGCACTACATGCTGAAACCAGAATAATCATAATAAGTGCTGTAAAAGAGATATTGAAAAAATTCCTCCCTTCGCGCCCTCTGCCCCTCTGCGCCCTTTGCGTGAAACAGACAGGGAAGGATTCCGGACGAAGAAAGTCATTTCCAAAAGCTCGAAATCGCCAATTTATATTTTTAAACATTTTCATGAGATATTTGCAATTGTTTTCACTTCATAATTATGATTTCTCTCCAGCCACCGGAAAATCACTGGTACCAGGTACAGAGTTAAAATAGTAGAGGTAATCATCCCGCCCATCAGAGCAAGTGCAAGCGACTGCCTGAACGCATATCCCTCGCCAAATGGTATCAGCATAGGAATGAGCCCAAGTATAGTGGTAACGCTGGTCATTACCACAGGACGAAACCGGTGCCGGCCGGCAAGTTCTACAGCTTTATCAAGATTACCGCTATCTGCCAGGTACCGTCTCATAAAATCGACCTTCAGTATTGAATCATTAACAGCGATGCCGGTTAATATCAGCACTCCCATAAACGACATCGCATTCAATCCGGTGCCGGTCAGATACATAATCAGTAACGAGCCCACCCAGGCAAACGGTACAGCCAGAATGATAATAAAAGGATACTTCAGATTCTCAAACTGTATCGCCAGGATCAGGTAGATGACGAGAATGCTGATACCAAGCAGTTTTGCCATATCCAGCATCAGGTTTTGCACCATCATTGCGTTACCGCCGACCTGGATTTCTGTTCCGGTATCCCTGGAAAACTCGCGAATTGTCTCCATTGCTTTTGCCCGGTTCAGCCACCAGTCGGCAAGATTCCAGTCAGCCACATAACTCAAAACCGGTGTCTGGTTAACCCGTTCCAGCTGCTCCGGTTCTTTTTCCAGTTTTATATCGGCAATATATTCAAGCGGGATTTCATTTCCATTCAATCGCATGGTCACCTGATCAGGTTCATAAAGTCGCCCGCGTTCTCCAACCAGCCTGATACCAATCCGTTCATCCTGCCGGTTCCAGTCCGTTACCCAACTCCCCCGGGTAATCGATTCCAGGTACCGGATCACGTCCTGCTCCTCAATTCCAAGCTGAAGCATCCGGCCGGTTTTAAAACGGATATTCCAGGTATCCACTTCCTGTTCATACTGCTTTCGGATGCTTCCGTTCAGGCCCGCCTGTTCCATGGATTTACTTAGTTCAGCCGACAGGCGTTCACTCATCCCGCGGTCATTGCCAACAAACCGGAACAATACCGGGGGCTGATCTGCTCCCAGAAGTGAGCTGAAACTTTGAGCATCGGAAAGCGGCTCAACCGACCAGCCCGGAAAATCATTGTCAAATTCAAGCAGAAGCTGATCAACTCTTTCCGCTTCATTCCTGTCATTTACCGGAATAGAAATTTTAAACTTATTCAATCCTTCGCGTGCCAGGTTTGCCAGGTTTGACTGATCGGTGTATCCACCCTGCACCTGGATTTTCCTGTTGTTCATGCCGGCATTATTCAGCCTGGCTGTCAATGTTTCAGCAACTTGTCTGCTTGAATTGAGTGCCGTATTCCCGGGTAACTGAATCCGGTAACTGACCATTTGAGGTTCATCATCCGGAAGAATGGTTTTGGATACAGCCATCAAAGCATATCCGGCAAGCCCAAGTAAAATCAATGCTGAGATGATCATAAATGCCGGGCGGCGGATCACCCGCTGAAGGCTTGTTTCGTATGATTCAAGTAAACGGTCGAAAAACTGCCTTGTATTGAGGCTTTCTCCTTTTTCGGCTCTTTTTTTATGAATCTGCAGAACCAGTACCGGCAAGATAACCAGGGCCACCAAAAGAGACGCCAGCAGACTGATGGAAAGTGTATAAGCCTGGTCCTGGAAAAAAGCACCTTCAAAGCCACCCAGAAAAATAAGAGGAAGAAATACCGAGATTGTAGTAAAGGTAGATGCGGTTACCGCCAGGGCAATCTCTTTGGTTCCGACCGCTGCAGCCCGTTTCACGGATGGTGCCAGCGGCATGTGCCGATTGATATTTTCAAGAACCACAATGGCATTATCGAGCAGCAGTCCGATTCCAAGTGTGAGTCCGCTCAGGGATACAATATTGAGCTGGATTCCCGAGCTGTACATCACAAAAAAAGTGAGAAATATAGATACAGGAATGGCAATACCGATGGTAAATGGAGTGCGGATATCATTCAGAAACAGAAACAGTACGATGAAGGCAAGAAGCCCGCCAAGCAGAAGTGTTTGCAGAAGGTTCTGAATCGCTTTACGGATAAAAGTTGCATCCTCACTTAAAATTTCAATACTGATTTCAGGGTACTGTTCCCGCATCTCATCAAGCAGCGGGGTTAGCGTATCAAATACCTCTACGGTATTGGTGCCAAACTCTTTTTTGATCAGTAAATTTAAAACCCGCCGGTTATTAATCAGTGCAAAATTGGTCGGATCGGTTTCATCCATCTCCACGCTGGCCACGTCACTAAGTAACAGGATTTTTCCCTGGCCAAGCCGGCTCAGGGGCACATTTTCAAGATCTTCGAGTGAATTGACCCGGCTCTCTATCTTCATGGAGTATCGATACCAGCCGTCGCGCAATTCACCACTGGACGAAAAGAGGTTGGCCTGCTCCACAAGATTACGAACCTGGCTGAGCGACAGCCCGAACCGGTCGATCTCTTTCGGTAAAAAACGAATCTGCACTTCCGGCTCCACGGCCCCTACTGAAACCACCTGTGCAATACCATCTGCCTGTTCAAGGCGCCTCGATAATACCTGCTCTGCCCATCGCTTCAGAGCCAGCCTCGTATCAAATTCATCATTCGGACGAGTTTTTGAAGTGATCGCCAGAACTGCAATCGGTTCATCCGATGTGGTATTGAAGATGAGCTGCGGGCGCGAAGCCTGTTCCGGAAGGATAAACTGAACCTGGTCCAGTTTTTCGCGAACATTCAGAAAAGCCAGGTCCATATTGTGTCCCCATCGAAAGGTAAGATAGACCACACTCTGACCCTGACGCGAAAATCCGTGCACCTGCTCGATGCCCGGAACCGTGCTGAGAATCGCCTCCAGCCGCTCATTAATACGGGTTTCGATTTCGCGCGGTGAGGCACCCTGCCAGTCGGTCCGAACGACGATGGTAGGTGAATCCACATCGGGCAAAAGGTCAACGGAAAGCTCGCTCAGGGCAAGGCCTCCGAAGATGAATGTTGCCAGGATCAGGATAACGGCGGTTATGGGTCGGTTTAACAGCAAAGATACTTCTTAATGAGTTTCGGGAATACGTTAATTATAGTTAGAACATTTCAGTATTGCAACGATGTTTTAGGACGACAGGCAACGGAAAAAAGTTTTAGGCAGGGGAATCGGAATTTTGAATTATGAGTTTTGAATTTTGAATGGATTGTTGTTGACTATCGCTTTATTCAACAACAAGATACCCTTTCATTCCTTTGGCGAAGTGACCGGGTGTTGTGCAAAAAAAGAGATACTCTCCTTTTTCTTCGGGGGCAACAAAATTGATTTCATCGGTTAATCCTGTTGGCACTCGATCCGTACGGGCAATGATATTGTCTACATAATTGTCAAAAAAGCCGTAGACAGATTCTGCATCATGCAGATGATTTCCTAATTCATCTTCTGAAACTTGGTCGTCCATCAATACCCAGTTATGAGAGACAG
>CAZFAJ010000154.1:0-4711 GCA_964517005.1 uncultured Balneolaceae bacterium
CGGGACAATTATTCATCATCACCACCAGCAGAATTTCGCCAATAGCATAAAGCAGGTACTTTCGAGCGTTATCTTCGTCGATAATTTTTTTTCGGATGGTGCGGAAAAATCTAAGCATAGGAAACACTGATTTTAAGGATTAAGGTATTTCGTGCAGGAATCCTGTCCCGTAGGGACTACCTATCGGTAGAAAAAAGGCGTTGCCCTGAATCCGGCGTGCCGTAGGTACGCTATATGAATACAGCTCAAATATGTTGCCCGGCATATTTCGTACCTAACGGCACGAATACCTTGGGGTGCGTTCATCAATTCTACCGATAGATAGTCCCTTACGGGACAGGTTTTGGTTTCGATTTCTGTCATAGTTCATCTTTTTGTCTGAATCACGGATTTGCACGGATTTATGGATTTCACGGATTTTATCTTCTCGGGAAGTAAGCACCCATGTGTCGTATCTATATAAAATCCATTCATCCGTGTCACCCTATAATCCGTTTAATCCGTGATTCAGACCATTGGAAGCGAAATAACAAACACACTGCCATTTCCTTCTTCCGTTTTGATTTTTAATTCTCCACCATGGGCTTTAATAATATCATTCGTAATACTCAGCCCAAGACCCGTTCCCTCGGTCCCTTTCTTCGTCGTAAAAAACGGCTGCAAAATCTTATCCTTCATCTCTTCCGGAATCCCCGGCCCGTTATCTTCAATTTCGAGAGTGATGGTATCGCCGTCTGATTTAGTGCGTACCGTTAACTGGGGAGAATACTTTTCACCTTTCCCTTTTGCCTTTTCACTCAATTTCTCCCTCATCGCATCAAACCCATTATTACAAAGATTCAAAATCACCCGGCTAAAATCTTCAGCAACCAGCGGCACTTCACCGATCGAATCATCCAATTCAAACTGCATATCCACATTTACTGGATTCTTTCCGGCGCGCATCCCGTGGAAGGAGAGGTTGGTAAATTCTTTCACCAGCGCATTCAAATCTGTCGGCTCCATTTTGCCCGAACCGCCCCTGCTGTGCTCCAGCATCGATTTTACAATCGAATCGGCCCGTGAGCCGTGTTCATGGATTTTGCGGAGGTTGGCTTCGATGTCGTCTAAAATAGCTATCAGCTGATCGCTGTCAGCTGATAGCTTTCCTTTCACTTCCTCCCGTGCCTCCTCCACCAACTCCACACTCAACTCCGAGAAATTATTCACAAAATTGAGCGGGTTCTTAATCTCATGGGCGATGCCGGCGGTGAGCTGCCCGAGGGAGGCAAGTTTTTCCTGCTGGACGAGTTGCTTTTGTGTGGTTTTAAGCTCACTCAAGGTTGCGTTTAGCTGCCGATAGGCCGATGCGTTATCCAGTGCGATTGCTGCATATGTGGCCAGGTTCCGGAGCAGATTTATATGATACCCGGTGTATGCATTCTTCTCAAAGCTTTGGGTCGTTACCACACCGATTACCTTTTTTTGCTGAACCAGGGGGAGATAGATAACAGAGGCAGGCTCGCCTCCCTCAACAGGCTTCTTATATTTCTTAATATATTTTTGATGTTCATTTTCGTAGTCGCCGATCACAACCTCCTTTTTGTTTTTAAAGCACCAAACGGCAAGACGTGCCTCTTCGTCGAGGCTGAAGGAGAAGGGTGGAAGCATTTCTCCCTTCTCTTTTGTAGCAGGAAAATCAAGGCTGTTTTTATGCCTGTTGTAAATTCCGACGCCGAAGATGGACGCATCCATCAGAGCGTTTACGTTTTCGTACACTGTTTCAATAATTTCGTCAACAGAAAGGGTGGAGGTGATAGTCTGACCGATTTTGCTGAGCTCTTCGGTATCCGCACGCCGCTTGTTTTCTGCTTCAGCCCGCAGTTCTGCTTCACGCAATGCAGATCTCTCTTGCTCTTTCTTGCTTAAACGCTTTCGCTGAACCCGGTCTACGCCAAATACGACAAATCCAAACATCCCTGCAAAAAGCGTGTATGCCCACCAGGTTTGATACCAGGGGGGAAGAATGGAGAGGTTTACCGATGCACCTTCATTATTCCACACTCCGTCGGAGTTGGCAGCGATCACCCGAAATGTATAGTCACCCGAAGAGAGGTTTGTGTAGGCGGCTGTACGCTGTGTACCGGCGTCAACCCAGTCATCATCGTATCCGATCAGCTGATAGCGATAGCGGTTCCTGATTGAATTGGTATAATGCAGGGCTACAAAATCGAAGGCCACTTCATTTTGTTTGTGGGTCAGCGTAATAGTTTCTGTTTCTGAAAGCGCCTGCTGCAAAGGGGAGTCGGGGCCAACGGGAACCGACCGGTTAAAGATCCGTAAATCGGAAAGTGCAACTCTGGGCGGAGTCTCATTAATTGTGAGCAGTTCCGGTACAAATGCGGTCACGCCTTTTGCGCTTCCAAAATACATAATGCCGCTTGGGCTCTTGAAGTAGGCGTTTTGGTTGTATTCAAGCGCTATTAAACCGTCGTCCAATCCGTAGTTACGGATACTGTACGTTTCGGGGTCAAAGTTGGTCAGTCCCCCGTTTGAACTCATCCAGAGGGTGCCGTTTTCATCTTTAAGCATGCCATAGATATGATCATCGGCCAATCCGTCTGCCATCGTGAAATGGGTGGCCGTTTTTGTACGGGTATCAAACCGGTTCAGGCCGGCGCTCTGTGTTGACAGCCAGAGAATGCCGGGATCAGAGTCCTGTTGAACCACACTGAAAATAACATCATCACTGATTGACGTAGTGTCGTTCGGATTGTAGGAAAATGCCTTTGAGGTTTTTTCGGACATATCATACCGAATCAATCCTGACGCGGTACCAAGCCATAAAACCTGACTTGCAGGGTCTTCAAAAATGTCCAGGACAGCGGGTTCGTCTTCCCGGCCTTCGGGTGCAATATTGATTTTTGTAAATGTCTCTGACTTTGTGTCAAAAAGGTCCAGCCCGCCATTATTGCCGATCCAAAATTGATTGCCATTTTCAAATGTAGGGACAAGATTAAAAATAAAATTACCCCCGGTATCTTGCTGAAATCGGATCACCTCACCCGTATCTCTATTTAACAGGCTAAGCCCCGCATTTCCTGCTACCCAAAAACGCCCGTCATCCGTTTCAGCGAATCTCCAGTGCAGGCCGGGAGGAAGGGTGTTGGTGTTATTGGGGTCATGCTGGTGATATTTCACGGCTCCTCGCTCCGGGTGATATTGGGTCAGATACCGGTTTGACGGACCTGCATCCGTTCCTACCCAGAGGGTTCCCTGGTTGTCTTCAAAAACACCCCACACAATACCCGGGGAAAGGCTGAAGGGATCATCCGGCTTGTGACGAAGATGCCAGAAATTGACGGCTCCGGGGTTGAAAGAGCTGATACCCTCTGCCGTATAACCAACCCAGATTGTTCCGGATTGATCAGCAAAAATGGATTGTGCGTAATCTTCCGCAAGGCTATTAGGATCTCTCGGGTCGTTTCGATATGTGGTGAATTCTCCTGTGCGAATATCGAAGCGGGCAACGCCGGTGCCGGGACCCGCAACCCAGAAAACACCTGATAAACCGGGATCGGGGACAATCTGATGAATTAAATTGAGCGGATTTATTCCATCTGTATTCGGTTCAAT
Source organism: uncultured Balneolaceae bacterium (assembly GCA_964517005.1). Taxonomy (GTDB): domain Bacteria; phylum Bacteroidota; class Rhodothermia; order Balneolales; family Balneolaceae; genus CAYVBJ01. The sequence continues at coordinate 3,616 of CAZFAJ010000154.1, forward strand.
AATAAATCGCTCGGTGTCACCGGTATTTCTGTTAAAGCGAACCAGTCCGTTTCCGGTGGCAAGCCAGAGAATATCCGGATCCTGATCGGATATTTGGATATTGAACACATTCCCCGGCAGCCCGTATCTTTCAGGTGCGTCAGGATCAAATAAAAAACGGGTAATTTCTTCCGTTTCCGGATGTATCCGGCTCAAGCCGTTGGCGCTTCCGGCCCAAATATTTCCATCGGCATCTTCATTCATGGAGTAGATTGTATTGCTTGAAATGGTTGTGGAATCGTCGTGTTCGTGCAAAAAACGTTTAAATTTTCCGTCCTCTCCTGCACGCATGCGGTTTAGTCCGTTATTATCTGTTGAAACCCACAGATTGCCGCGGCTGTCTTCAAAGAGGAATCTCGTCAAATCACTTGAGATACTTGTGGAATCATCGGGATCATGCCTGTAATGACTGAATGTGCCGGTTGCCCTGTCCATTCGGTTAAGCCCGCTGGAGTTTGTCGTTACCCACATGTCTCCGTTTCGGGACTCTTCCGTGTGCCACACCCATCCTTCCGAAAGTGAGGTGGAATCGAAAGCGGTATAGTTGTAGACCTCAAACTCATATCCGTTGTAGCGGTGAAGGCCGCTTTGTGTGGTGATCCATAAATATCCCTGGCTATCCTGGGTTATGGTATTGGCGCTCCCCTGGGCCAGGCCGTCGCCCACTTTAAGATGTTCGAACCGAAGGGTGGGAGCTTCCGTTGAAAGAAGAGAAGTTGGAGTCTCATCACCTTGTGCGAACAGACAAGGAACCCCACTAAAAAGTGTAATTAAAATGATGATGAACCAGTGAGATTTTTTTAGAAATGACCCAAGGCTGTTTGATGCCCAAAAATTTCCTGTTTTCCGATTTATATATTTTCCAGTCTTCATAGATTATTTTTTTATAGAAAGATGGATTACAAACCTGCTTCCTGCATTGTTTTCTGAATATACTTCTAAATTCCCACCATGCGCTTTAATAATATCGTTGGTGATACTCAGCCCCAGCCCTGTACCGGCAGTCCCTTTCTTCGTCGTAAAAAACGGCTGCAAAATTTTGTCTTTAATCTCCTCG
>CAZFAJ010000155.1:0-4689 GCA_964517005.1 uncultured Balneolaceae bacterium
AAAACTGATGTTACTCATGGTTTTATATATAATTGGGCATACGTCAGAAAATCAACCATCATGCGGCACTGAGCATTAATAGATACATCATCTCCTGCCGGTTTTTCCGATTTTCCATAATTAAGCATATCCGGTGCAATTACACGGTGATTTTTGGCCAGAATGGGAATGATTTCCCGCCACATCAAACTATTTGTGGGGATTCCGTGAATCAGAAAAACAGGATCGCCGGTACCCATTTCACGAAAAGCGATTTTGTTACCGTTTATGTATGTATGGTTTTCTTTAATTTTTGTATTCATGGTATACTCCTGATTATTTGAAAAATGACAAACTCACAGATTCCGGATTCATCTGCTTAAGGACTGAAAATTGTAACTCCGCTAACTTGATACACACATTACAATTATATAAAATCTTCAAAATAATAGTACCATTATGCTGGAATTTTTAATATACAGCATGCTCCGCACTCGATTGACTCTTCTCTAAAACCTTTTAACTCATTTAGTCTATGGTTTAATTTTATTTCTGATCCATTTATAGATCTCTCCCGCCCACAAAACAACACTAGAGAGAAGAAAAATAACAGCTATATCCAGATAGGGGATATCACTAAAACCAAAGATATCTTGTAACCATCCTATCTTGATTACAGCAAGTTGTAGAATAATGGAAGCGATAAAAGCGCGGTTAATCCATTTATTGGAAAGAATGCCGACACTGAAAGCTGATCTGTCCAGAGAGCGCATATTAAAAGCATTAAAAATCTGTGTGGAAGCTATTACTATAAAAGCCCCGGTACGGGCTGTTTCCGTACCATCAGGCAGATAATGAATAAATGTAAATGTTGCGAGTGTTACCATAATAGCAGCCATAATAAGCAGGTAGGGAAGGACATCCCAAGTAAGAATATGTTCATTTTTTTTGATTGGCTTTCGGTCCATCATTCGCCCATGCCCCGGTTCGGTGGCCAGTGCTACATCCATAATTCCGTCTGTTACCATATTAACCCAAAGAATCTGTACAGCCGTTAAGGGTAAGGGTAAACCAAGTGATAGTGCGGCGATAAGGGTTGATGTACCTGCAAAATTTGTCGTAATCAGAAAGTAGCTGGTTGCTTTAACATTTTTGAAAACAATCCTGCCTTCTTCGATCGCCTTTACAATGCTGGCAAAATTATCGTCCGAAAGTACAATTTGGGCAGCATCTTTGGCAACATCTGTCCCTTTCTGCCCCATAGCTATACCTACATCTGCTTTTTTTAATGCAGGAGCATCATTTACTCCATCACCTGTCATAGCGATAAGTTCACCCTTTTCCTGAAGTCTCTCTGCAATGCGGAGTTTCGTATTCGGACTTACCCGGGCAAAAACCGATACCCCCCGGATCATTTCGGTCAGCTTTTCATCGTCATACTCAGCAATATCTTTTTCCGACAGAGCCAGCGGATATGTATTCTTTGCTCCATTTTTGTCTATAATTCCAATATTACGAGCAATAGCAGTTGCAGTTTTCAGTTGATCACCGGTTACCATTATCACACGTATTCCGGCTCGTTTACAATCAGAAATCGCCTTATTTACTTCCGGCCGCGGCGGGTCAATCATACCGGCAAAACCGGTCCAAACCAATTCACTTATATCATCGGAGCTGATATTTTCAGTGGCGCCCGGCATTTCTTTATAAGCCATTGCCAATACCCTCAGAGCCTGATCAGCCCATTCATCATTTTTTTGAAGAATTTCATCCCTCATTTCAGGATTCATTTTTTCGCATCCATGGTCTGTTAAATAGTATGAGCAAAGATCCAAAATACGTTCAGGAGCACCGGTTACCAGAATTTTTTTCTCTAAATGATCTGCACTGACCAGCTTTGCCCTGTATTTTTGCATGCTATTAAAAGGGATATCATCCAGCTCTTCTACGTTGCTGAAATAATCTGTTTTCTGGATTTTACTTTTTTCTCCAAAAATACGCAGAGCCACTTCCGTTGGATCGCCGCTAACATACAATCCATTTTCACCATTGTTTTCAGAATTAATATTTTCCGACTTTCCATCTGATGATTTTCTAATGATCGCGTTATTTCCGAAACTGGCTATGAATGTATTCATTTTTAAAACCATATCTTCTGACACTGCCGGTAGCGTTTGCCCATTCTCTTTGATTTTCCCATCCAGCGAATAACCAGAGCCGGTAACAGATCGCTCTTTTCTGTCGCCACCAAAGATTTTTTTAACGGTGAGCACACTTTGGGTCAGGGTTCCTGTCTTATCAGTAAGAATAGTCGAAACCGAACCCAGCACTTCAGTCGCGGTAAATTCACGTATAATTGCATTCCTTTTTGCCATTCGATTCGCACCAATGGCCAGTACAATAGAAATAACAACAGGCAGGCCCTCCGGAATTGAAGAAACCATCGTTGCGATCGTTACCAGGAGTATTTCCTGGAATTCTAAATCCTGGACAAAATATCCCAGAATAAAGACAACCGTTGCTGTAAAAATTGCCAGCCCCGCCATTTTCTGAGCCAGTTTCCCGGTTTTCTTGCGGAAGTTGGATTCCGTCTTTTCAATCTCTTTTAAAGATTTGGCAATTTTCCCAATTTCTGTCTTTGCACCAATGGCAGTGACCACTGCTTTTCCTGAACCTTTTATAATGCTGGTACCTTTCCTGGCCATATTTTTTTGATTTGCCAGTTCAGTCTCTCTATTAAGAGATTTCGTTACTTTTTCTACTGGTTCCGATTCCCCGGTAAGAGGCGCTTCATTGGTCCGTAAACTATGTACATCAAAAAGACGGCCATCGGCTGCCACACTCTGACCTTCCTGTAGTAAAAGGATATCACCCATAACTATATTTCTTGAATCGACTGTATGCTGAACTCCGTCTCGAAGAACGGTTACTTTGTGTTTTACCATGCTTTTAATAGATTCAATGGCTTGCTCAGCACGATACTCCTGAATAAAACCCATAATTGCATTAAAAAGAATCACCGCCAAAATGATATAGGTATCCACAATCTGATCAGCAAAAAATGCAATACCTGCTGCTATAAAAAGAATCAGAATAAGAAAATCTTTAAATTGTTTGATAAAAATTTCGAAAGCGGTGATTTCATCTTTTTCAGGAAGTACATTCGGCCCATGCTCCCTTCTGCGCCGTTTTACTTCGTCTGAGTCGAGCCCGTTTTCGGGATCTGATTCCAATTTTTTAATTACTTCATTGGCTTCCAGGCTATATGCATCTGTCAATTTTGCTTCTTCTATTATGTCGGCCATACTAATGAATTCCGGTTTTTATCTTTCGCATATTACCAGTTCTTAAATCTGCCATTCTTTAAAATTCCAGCACATTCCCGTTTTGACAGATAAAAAGATTTTCATTTAATACATAACCTTCTTCCTGAGCAAGCCTTGCGTGCTCCGCAAGTTTGTGGATATCGCCATGTCCCGGTATCATAAACTCAGGTTTCAGCGCGTGTATCAGAAATCTGAGATCTTCCCGATGGCCATGACCGGAAGCGTGAATCTCAAAATGAAGACGAGCTCCGGTCTTCTTTAGTGTTTTTTCAAGCTTGTAACGCTCTGCTATGTTTATCTCGGTGGGTATGGTAGAAGATGAGAATACAATATCATCATCCTTTTCAAGCTCAAAAGGATAGCTGCCCTCTGAAATTCTTTTAAGTACTGATCTGGCTTCCCCCTGGTTACCCGTACAGACAACCAGCCACTGACTCTTCTCTTTATTAACAACATCAAAAAGTTTTTCCACTTCATCTTTATAACTGGCTATTTGTACATCTTTCAGACTGATGTAACCGAGATCCGCAGCCGGGGATGTATATTCTTTCAGTGACCGGCCAATGAAAGCTACTTTTCTGCGGCCGTCATTTACTTCGAGTATACTCTTCAGCCGTTCAATGTGTGAAGAGAAGGTTGTTATGATAACTGCACCACTGCCATTATATAGCTGATTCAATTTAAATCGCAGCTGATCCCGTACTTCCGATTCAGAGGACCCGGTACCGGATGCACCCACGCGTGTTGAATCGCCAACCAATATTTTAATACCCTCTCTTCCAAGCTGCTCAATCCTTTTTTGATCCATAGGCTCTCCCAGCACCGGTTTATTATCCACCCTGAAATCGAGGCCATAGGCGAATCTTCCTTCAGGGGTATGCAATACGGTAAGCATGGTATCCGGAATTGAATGAGTCACTTTTACGAATTCAACTGCAAATTTTGAGGTGAGATTATAGGTTTCACCCGGTTTTAAAACAATACGTTCATTATTGATCTCTTTTTTACTCTCACTGATCTGTTGTTCAGCAATTTTCATGGTATAGGGTGAAGCAACAATGGGACAGTTATAGGAATTAGCAAAGTTGGCAACCGCTCCCACATGATCCAGGTGTCCGTGTCCGATAACAATGGCCTTTACCTTATCACGCTGTTCATAGATAGTTTTATCTGCAGGCAGAATCCCTTTTTTAATCAGATCTTTTGTCGATACAGACTCAACCTCCTCTTCTTCGTCCATGAGTTCTTCCATATGATAACCTGCATCCAGGATCACAATTTCATCCCTGACTTCCACAGCAGTCATATTTTTTCCGACTTCGTTATAGCCGCCGATCGCATATAATTTCATCTGTTAACCTCTCTTTAAACCAGGTTCTTAATA
>CAZFAJ010000156.1:0-1326 GCA_964517005.1 uncultured Balneolaceae bacterium
TGAATGTAGCGATGTATCCACCCGTCATGTTTCCGATATGTGTTAAATACCAGTGATAGGATTTTTCAGGGCGGATCAAAAAGGGTTTCAAGTTGGCGTATGAAATGCTCCAGCCGCCCAGTCCAAAACCTAAAAACATCAGGGCTTCGGCAACATGATCCGGATGCTCCAGTAATATCTTAATGCCAAAGCCTATGAATATCACATTCATTCCGGCGTTGATGAGTCCGGCCAGCCAATCGTACCAGGCGGGCTTCTGATCTTTGTGCAACCTTTTGAGCTTAAGAACCCGAACCCCGGCAAACACCGCGTAGTAACTCAGAAAAGCGATCATAAACAGAAACCGGTTGAACCGAAATCCTGCGATCGCCAGTGCGGTTACGAAAACAAGCGTCATCGCAAAAAAATAGACCCGCCCGGCTTTGCGATGCGTGAATTTTCCTTTTGTTGAAATGAGCGCTACTGCACCAGCCAGCAACGCAAGGAAGCCGGCAAGAATGTGCAAAATCAGCAGATAATTGAGGAAAATTTCTCTCACAACCGTCCCTTCACATTTGGAAAATGGAACAACCGATTTGGGTAAATAACCAGCTGAATAAAATTGAACTCAAACTGATCTACGCGCGACATATTTCCATCGGTTCCGGGAATCTCTTGGAAAGGATACCAGCGTAAGTTTGTGCGCAAGACCCAGGTTTCAAGGGGAGACGCCAAAATATCCCATCCAAAGATGATACCGGGGGAGATCATCTGTTTACGCCGGGTATCTTCAAGCTGTGTATTTCCTTCAAATTCGCCCGTTGCCCAGCGCTCAAAGCTTATACTTGGCCCAATAAACGGCACAAAGCCATTGTAATCCCATAAAAACTTAATGGGCTCGAAAGCAATAGAACGCCGACGAATGAGATGTTCGAAATCATAGCTTTCAACTCGCGCAGTGTAATCACGAAACGAGAATCCAACGTGAATGCCTGCATCATGAAAGAGATATCCTAAACCAAAATCCCACACGAAATTTCCTTTATGGCGCGGTAATGATTCTCGCATAGGATCATTAAATTCCGGTGCTTTCAGGAAATAGGAACCACTTGGAGCGACACCGATCGAGAAACTATTCAGTTTTCCTTCTTTTCTGAACTTGGTTTCTAATTGTTGCAGCCGCCCCGATTTCGTATCAGCTTCTTCTCTTAAGGTAACATCAAAATACTTTACGATACCGACTGAGAAATAGGACTGCGGAAGCTCAAGCTTGAAAGGAGTACTTCGGTCTGCATAGAACGTACGCTCATTGTTCGGTAACCACATTAGCTCTGCATTGATTTGCCA
>CAZFAJ010000156.1:1426-4571 GCA_964517005.1 uncultured Balneolaceae bacterium
GGAATATTGATGTTGAAATCGACTTTACCCCAGAAGTGAAGTCCGCCAATCGTAAACCGGGGGGAAGTTATGACTGGAAATGCATACGATTCTCCATTCCAGATCGTCTTTCCTTGTGATGGAGTGATCTGGGTGTTCAGTCCCAGATACGTTTGTGCAAAACGATGCTGCGTTTTCTGCTGCATGTACGGTTGAGCGCTTGTGTAAGAACTGAGGCTCGTCCCTAAAATAATTAGTAAAAAGAGTGATTTTTTCACCGGAATTTATCATTGTGTTTAAAAATGACGACCCAATGATAAGATCATGAAACTTTAAAAGAAGGCAATTGAGGCAGGTTTGGTGTGAATGGGAGCGATTCGGGATGAACCGGAATTTTTGGGATCAACGGCCTTTCAGAAATTCAGAAAGAACATCAGATTTTGACCTGGAAACCGGAACGCGATGGTCGGTCCCGCGGATGATGAGCTCCAGATTTCGCGCATTTCCCTCCACCCGAATGATGTGCATTTTGTTAACAATGTAGCTTTTATGGGACCGAAAAAAATCAGCTTCCGAAAGCATAGATTCGAAATTCTTGAGCCGGTTTCGGATCAGCTTTTTCTGAAAGTTTTGATCACCATTCAGGTAATGGACCTCTACATAATTACCATCCGAGTTAAGGAATAACACTTCATTTGATTGAAGCCTCAGTTCAACGTTTCCATTTTCATCTTCGAAAAGGATGGGAGCTGAAGAAACAGATTCAGTATCCGGTTTTGCTGTCTTTTGCTGCCGAAGCTGCTTGGTGAGTCGCTGCGCCTGCTGTAGCTTCTTGCGCTGATGAGTGTATTGTTCGAACAAGACAAGCACTGCTACCGGGATGATACCGATCCCAAGCGTGTACAAGACTACCAATGTCAACAATTCGGGAACCGGTGTTTCTGAAAGCCCCAGGATCCGGATCACAAGGAAATTTAACAGGCAAATTCCGAAGACCACCGTTAGAATGAGTGTAAGTTCTTTACCAAGAGTCCAGCTTTCTTCCTGCATAAAACCGGGTGTGAGCCATTTGAGTAATCCAACAATCATCAATACGCCAAAAGATGATATGAGACCAAACATAAAGGATATGATCACTCGATTCGAAGGTTCCAGAGTTGAAACGTCAAAGGGTGCAAATACCAGAATCAGTAAAAAAGCAATCAATCCGGGAATGAGGACGCTTCCTATATTGAATATAAATGGGTGCGGCTTATGAAATGGATTATCCAATATTTTAGTGTATACCTTAAGTGAAGAAAAAAGTGAGCTCTGTAACTACCCGGCGTTTATGCGGCGGAGCGGCCCGCCACCCTGAAATGTAGCAAAACCCGGCAAAACTGCAAACCCTGCATGGGCAGTGGACGCCATGCCCCGTCCATATGAAACGCATTGTTACAGGGCGGGAGCTTATGGCTCGTCAGTGTATTCATTTTATTTCCCGGCCTTGTTTTAAAAATATTTATCGGCTCACGAAGATTTGAATGTTGCCTCCTTGGTCAGTTTCTTCCGCAGGGCTTCCAGTTTTCGTAGTTTGGGTTTAAACCGATGAATATATTCCCATCGCGTAAGCAGCCCGGAAAGTACAAATGCGACCGCTATGCCAATCCATTTCCATAAGGAGACATCTCCTTGTGACAAATTCAGAAACACCAGGATTGCCAAAGGTACTATAAACCACCACACCATGTTTTTAGAGCGGTTGGCTTCATATTTCACATTGGCTATGGCGTGATTAAGATCGCCCAGCATGGTCCGGGCAAAGATTTGCTCTTGTTTCTTTCTGCGTATCCGGCTGAACCAGACGTAGCCGGTAATTAAGAGCAGAGTCCCCACAATCAGGAAATCATAAACACTGGGTGTATTATCGATGATAGAGAGGATACTGTAAACAATGGCGGTAACGATGCCGATGACCAACAGCCCCCAATCATTGATATTGGTTAGCCGAATTGCTCGTTTTTTTGTGGACTTTATGCTGCGGTGCAGTGCTTCTTCATTGATGGCGTACAACGGTTCATCATCCTGTTGGTCCCATATTCGTTTCATTTCTTCAAATTCCATGGTGATCATATTTTTCTGATTGAGTGACTAAATATTTTTTTACACGATGAATTTTTACCCCTACATTCGATTCGGAAATCCCAAGAATGTCGGACATTTCCCCATAGCTGAAACCATCCAGCATCAGCAGACACAACGAGCGATCAATCTCATCCAGCTTTCCGATTTCTTCATACAGCCAGTCAAGGCGCTCGTCTCGTTGCTGTTTGTTCTTTTGCAGTAAGGATTCCACATTTTCGAACGGCTGCCGGCCCTCTTGGTGTTTCCGCACATCCCGGTTCCATTTAATAGCCGTGTTAAGTGCCACGCGATACAGCCAGGTAGTGACGGCAGACTCTTGCCTGAAATTCGGGATGGACCGCCACATCTGGATGCTTATTTCCTGAAACAAGTCGTTTCTGTCGGTCTCGCTAACTGCGTAAGCCCGGATTACTTTAAAGAGCAGAGATTTATACTCCTCAAGCCAGGTTTCAAAAATAAGTTGCTGTTTGTTTTTGGTCATTTAAGGTTTTGATTCTTTTCTTCCTTAAAGTCGAATTTATTCTCCGCTCTCCGTAGGAAGTCCGGCAGAAATCCAGCCCCGAATTCCTGCCGGCATTACTCTTACATTGCTGTAGCCCATTTTTCCCGCTCGCAGAGCGGCATTTGGAGCTTTTCTGCACATAGGATTTGAGCAATAAAAAACAAGGTTTGATTCTTTATCCGCAGGCAGATCACGTGCGGAATAATCAACCGGATCAAGATTAAGAGCACCCGGAACGTGAGCTCTTATCCAGCTTTGCCGGGTATTTACGTCAAGCACGGTAACCCGGTCACTTGAAACCATTTCAGTTAATCTGCCTGGTGAAATGGTTTCCAGCCCCATAAGTTTTGGAAGTATGTTGATAAGCATCACAGAATAGAGATTTATGTTTAAAAGGTTTTATTCAGGTTTTTTACCTGTCATTTACTCTATTAGTACCGGAGGCAGAGCTATTTCTTACAAAAGAATGGAAATTAATTAAAAAAACTCTGCTTCGGTCTTCCATAAGGTTAAAGAGAATGGTGATAAGGTCCTATAACG
>CAZFAJ010000157.1:0-4539 GCA_964517005.1 uncultured Balneolaceae bacterium
TCGTATCCTGAATGTAAGTAATTCTAAATTTTCAATTCTTAATTTTTAATTCTGAATTTCCACACATCCGTTTTTATTAATTAAAGACACGTAGACGTCACTTTGCAGGTGCATCCCGGTTAATACATGCTGTGCCTGCTTACCAATTTCTTCAGCTGTTTTTTCTGAGGCGGAAAGGGCAAATACCGAGGGCCCTGCTCCCGAAATACTAAAACCGAGAGCCCCGGTCTCAAGGGCTCTGTCTTTCATCTCATCGTAGCCGGGAATCAATACGGACCGGATAGGCTCAACAATCTCATCATCCATAGAACGTCCGATCAGGTTGTAATTATCCGACATCAAGCCGGCTACCATTGCACCGACATTGCCCCACTGCCGTACCGCTTTTGCCAGGGTTACATCCTTACGCAAAATCATACGTGTATCTTTGGTTTTAATTTCAATATGGGGATGAATGACAGTGCAAAACAGCTTTGCGGGTACCTTAAGGGGAATCACATCAGGGGGATCGTTTCTTCTGACCAGGATAAAACCACCCAGGAGAGACGCGGCAACATTATCGGCATGGGGAGTTCCGCTGGCTGCCATCTCGCCCCGAATTGCAAACGGAAGAAGCCCCATCCGGTCGAAAGGCTCTCCAAGCAGTTTGTTTACGGCAAAAACCGCCCCTGCTGAACTCGCCGCACTGGAACCGAGACCACTGCCCATTGGCATTTTTTTTGTGATTTTGAGACTGATCCCGATTTTAGATTTTTGGCCGATAGAATCAAGCATAGTGAGGATTGCAAGTCCTGCCGTATTTTCTTCAGCAATGAGCGGGAGTTTTCCCTGGTCACCTTCGATTGACAAAATTCTTATTCCCGGTTTATCGGAAAGTGAAGCCTCAATGATATCTCCCGGGCCGTGAATGGCAAATCCGAAGACATCAAACCCGCAGCCTACATTGGCGACTGAAGCAGGGGCAAAAATTTTTACTGTTGACTTATCCATAAATTATCATCTTAAAACCGGATGGTTCCGTTATCCGGCATTGCTGTGGGCTTTCGTATAAGTTACCCGTAAAATATCGGCAACAATACCGCCGGCTGTTACTTTGGCTCCGGCTCCCGGCCCTTTTATAACCATAGGGCTTTCCTGGTAGTGCTCCGTATAGAGGGCCAGGATATTGTCGCTGCCACTCAGTCCGTAAAAAGGATGGCCGGTACCGATCTCTTCAAGCTTTACAACTCCTTTCCCTTTTTCAAATTTTGCGATATAGCAAAGCTGCTTCCCCTTTTTCTCTGCAGATGCCCGCATTTTCTCAAAGTCACTGTCAAATTTTTCAAGCTGCCGGAAAAAAAGGTCAATGCCATTGGAACTCCGGGCACCTTCGGGTACAAGATTCTGGATCTCGATATCATCAAATTCAAGTTTGAAGCCGGCAATGCGTGCCAGGATGAGCAGTTTTCTGCCGACATCCTGCCCATTCAGATCCTCACGCGGATCCGGCTCAGTATAGCCTTTTTCCCGTGCTTCTTTTACAATGGAACAGAACGGGCGGTTTCCGTCAAACCGGTTAAAAATATAACTGAGTGTTCCGGATAATACGCCTTCAATACGGTGGACTTTATCGCCTGTGGTTACAAGCTCATGAATGGTAGCCACAACGGGCAGGCCGGCCCCTACATTTGTCTCATACCGGAATGCCACATTGTGCTGATCGGCAAGTTTATGCAGGTATTCAAAATACTGCTGCGAGGAAGAGTTGGCGATCTTGTTCGGAGTCACTACCGAGATCGAGGATTCCAAAACTTCAGGATAGAGCTGTGATATTTCAGCTCCGGCGGTGCAATCAATAAAAATAGAATTGGGAAGGTTCAGTTTCTTCATCTGCTGAATAAAAGCTGAAGGATCAGTAGATATGCCCCTTTGATCCAGTTCTTCCTTCCAGTTGCCGATGGAGATACCATTCCGGTCAATCAGCATCTTTTTCGAATTGGCAACAGCACGAAGTTTGATATCGATCTGGTACTCCTCATAGAGTGTGCTTACCTGGTTTTCAAAAAGCCTGAGCAACGTTCCGCCGATGAGTCCGACACCGACCAGAAAAAGATTCACCGTTTTAACACCGGCCAGGAAAAATGCATCATGCAGGGTGTTCATCGCTTTCTCTTCATCCTTTTTAGCCACAACAAACGAGATATTTCGTTCAGATGATCCCTGTGCAATGGCCACAATGTTGATACCATTTCTGCCGAGCGCGCTGAACACGCGTCCTGCAATTCCGGGAATATGGCGCATATGATCTCCCACAACGGCAATCACAGAGTGGTTTTTTTCAACCACAACATCATCAATAATATTTTGCTGAAGCTCCTGATGAAACTCATTTCTGATCGCCTTTTCCGCTTTCTCTGAGTTTTGCGGCATTACGGCCAGTGTTACGGTGTGCTCGGATGACGCCTGTGTAATCAGGATGATGTTGATTTTTTCACCGGCCAGTGTGGCAAATAACCTGGCAGCGATACCGCTCACACCAATCATGCCACTTCCCTTGATCGTAATCAGAGTAATATCATCAATAGAGGAAATGCCCTTGATCAAACCGTCACCTGAAGATGATTCTTTTTTGATTTGAGTCCCCTCTGCATCAGGATTGAAAGTATTCCTGACAGAAATTGGAATTCCTGCCTGAAGTGCAGGCTGGAGGGTTGGCGGGTAGATTACTTTTGCTCCAAAGTGGGAAAGTTCCATAGCTTCTTCATAGGAAGTATTTGAAATGGTAAATGCACGTTTCACCTTGCGCGGGTCAGCCGTCATCATGCCATCCACATCCGTCCATATTTCAATTGCATCCGCCTGCAGCGCAGCCCCGATGAGGGATGCCGTGTAATCCGAACCGCCTCTTCCAAGCGTTGTGGATATGCCCTTAATAGTCGATGAGATGAATCCTGTTACAACAAATACCTCATCATGACCGGCAAAAAAGTTTTTGATATTCTCAAATGTTGGGGCGGTTAACACCCGCGCTTCGCCAAAATTATCGTCTGTTTTTATCAGATCGGATGCGTCCACAAATACCGATTTCATTCCTTCATTTTCAAAACAATACCTGACGATTCCGGCTGAAAATTTTTCACCGAAGCCCAGAACAAAATCTTTTGTTTTCTCTGTGAGTTCCTGAACCAGGTAAATACCCTGCAGCACATCATCAAGCTCATTGTGACGAATTTTGAACTCTGTTATGGCACCGCTCTGTATTTGTATTGGCAGTAACTCTTTAATAGATGCAATATGCCGGGTTTCGATATCTCGGATGATCTCTTTGTATCTGTCCGACCCCCTTGATGCCTGTTCAGCTGCTTCGATCAGTGAATTTGTAACACTGCTGAAAGCAGAGACGATAACTGCCAGTTTATGGTCGGTGCTTTTCTTTTTTACAATTTGAGTTACTTTTCTGATTGCATCGGGAGTGCCCACGGAGGAGCCGCCAAATTTTAATACGTGCATCCGGTTCATTTAAATATTTTAAAAATCAATTCAGCATTTTAGTCATAACCTGTTCTCAGTTCAAGTATTAATTTGTTGAATTGTATTGAAAAGCGCTTCCATTTAACTATTTATTTCATATATGGATATGATTGTTGAATTGCATCCGGTTTTTTGTTTTACTACCAAGAGGAATCAATTTTTAAATAAGTTCATACACATAAATAATTTATACATAGTTTGAAGGTATCAGATAACATGACAGAAAAAAAACGAATCGCAATACTTGGTGCAGGCAATATCGGAACGGCTATTGCAAAGGGACTCGTGGCATCAGGAAGATTTTCAACGGACGAGGTGACACTGACACGCAGAAGGCTGAACCTTCTTGAAGAGTTTGACAAGGAGGGATATGTGACTCTTTCTGACAACAAGGAGGCGATTCGTTCGTCGGATATTATTGTTATTGCAGTGGAGCCGCAGCAGCTGAATCAGCTGCTCGATGAGATTAAGGGTTCGTTTGATGCGGAACGTCATCTGCTTATATCGGTTATATCGGGGGTAACGATCGAAAAAATGAAAGAGAGGCTTGGCAGTGATGTTACCATAACCCGTGCGATGCCGAATACTGCGATTGCCATTCGTGAATCAATGACCTGTATCTGTTCGGAAGAGGGGAACGGTGAAGCCATTGAAATCACGCGCTCCCTGTTTGGGACGGTCGGAAAAACGGTGGTCATTATGGAAGAGCAGATGACTTCTGCCACGGCGCTGTGTGCATGCGGAATTGCATTTTTTCTGCGATCGATCCGGGCTGCTTCGCAGGGAGGGATTGAAATAGGTTTTCACTCACATGAAGCATTGCTGATGGCAGCCCAGACGGCGAAAGGTGCGGCGTCTCTGCTGGCAGGTAAAGAGAATCATCCCGAATTTGAAATTGATAAGGTAACCACACCGCGCGGCTGCACGATATCCGGGTTAAATCAAATGGAACACAGCGGGTTCAGCTCAGCGATGATCAAGGGAATCCTGTTATCCGCCGAAAAAGCAGGGAAGTTATACTAAATCAGA
>CAZFAJ010000158.1:0-4393 GCA_964517005.1 uncultured Balneolaceae bacterium
AAAAAGATTACCAAACTCACACAAAATTATTTGTGAGAAATGGGGGTAAGCTCTTCATCAGGCAGTGAGAAAGCTACATATGAATCTCCTGATTTCGTCCCCATTTTCCCGCCGCCTGCTGCAATCACGATGTACTGTTTTCCGTTCACATCATAAACGGATGGGGTTGCATATCCGCCAGCCGGAAGATTTGTTTCCCACAACAGTTCCCCGGTTGTTTTGTTAAATGCACGAAACTTTTCGTCTTTTGTTGCTCCGATGAAAAGAAGTCCGCCTGCTGTTACTGCAGGCCCTCCGTAATTCTCAGTTCCTGTCTGCGGAATTCCCTTTTTGGTAAGTTCTTCAAATTCACCGAGTCTCACTTTCCATACATACTCGCCGGTGTTTAAATCAATTGCATTTAATGTGCCCCAGGGAGGTTTAATTGCCGGGTAACCCTCAGAATCAAGAAACCTGTTCCATCCGGTATGTGCGTATGGAACCCGTAACGCTTCTTCCATATCAATTTTTGAATCTTCCGGATTTCCGGATTCACTATTACCAAGAAATGATATCAGTGCATCCGTTTCCTCCGGATTCAGATGAGCAAAAGAAGGCATCACGCCCCGGCCATTTTGAATAATGGACTCAAGTTCCCGGTTTGTAAATCGATCACCGGCATCCACGAGGGAAGGATACAGACCCTGAGAATCACCGGACAGGTCAGGACCATGGCAAGCTGCACAATTCATCGCAAAAATTCTACTTCCGGGAGACATTGTACTGGCTTCTTCCGTGTCTACTTCAATCATTTCCAGAATCCAGGGCATTTCGTTGGAGTTTACGTAGAGAATTCCGGTTTCAGGATCAACAGCCGCTCCTCCCCATTCGGCCCCGCCGTCGAATCCTGGAAATATGAGCGTTCCTTCAAGACTTGGCGGATCCCACGGATTGGCTGTCCGGATTTCATTAAAACGGTTCAATAATTCAGGATAAGATGAGGACGAAATATCACTGATATCATCTTTGGTAAAAAATTGCCTTGCAAACGGTGCAGGCTTTTCGGGTACTGGCTGCGTTGGCCAGGTTTTTTCTCCGGCAAGACCGGAACCAGGCACCTTTTTTTCTTCAATTGGAAACAGCGGCTCACCCGACTCCCTGTCGAAAAGAAAAATGTGTCCTGTTTTAGTGGTCTGAACCACGGCGTCAACCCTTCTTCCACCTCTCTCAACTGTTACAAGGGCAGGGGCTGCAGGCGGGTCACGATCCCATAAATCATGATGCACAAACTGGTAATGCCAGATTCGCTTCCCCGTGGATGCATCAAGAGCGAGAAGTGAATTGGCAAACAGATTACTGCCGTGCCGGTTTCCTCCATAGAAATCAAATGCTGCTGAACCAGTTGGGATGTAGGCAATACCTCGTTTTTCATCCAGGCTCATCCCCGCCCAGTTATTTGCACCTCCGATACGAGTCCAGGCGTCCGGCGGCCAGGTGTCATGCCCGAATTCACCGGGTTGCGGGATGGTGTGAAATATCCATTCTACTTCACCTGTATGTACGTTAAAAGCCCTTATGTGTCCCGGTGCAGAATCTACAAGCTCCGATACACGTGAACCGTGAATCAGCAGATCACGGTAAACAATCCCCGGAGATGTTGCAGAGACAAACAGGTCTGATGTATCACGTCCAAGTCCTGTTTTAAAATCAACCGAACCGCCATTTCCGAAGTCACCAGCAGGCAGTCCGTTTTTGGCATTAATAGCATATAATCTTGATCCGGCAACATAAAAAATACGTTTTTCACCCTGGTTGTTGCTCCAGTATTCCACCCCTCGATTTACACCATGGTTGGCCGGTTTTTCACCCTCGAACGGATTGAAGGTCCAAAGAAGTTCACCAGTATCTGCTTTTAGGGCAAAAACCTTTAATTGCGGAGTGGTACCGTAAAGAGTATCACCGATGACAACAGGGTTCGCCTGAATTTCAGTGCGAACGCCATCTATTGTATCTCCGGTTGCGTAGATCCAGGAAACCTGAAGTTGATGAACATTTTCAACATTAATCTGATCAAGCGATGAGTATTGAGTGCCGCCTTTATCGCCAAGATAATTTGACCACGCTTGATAGTCAGTTCTCTCACTTTCCGCATATTCTCTGTTTTCGCAACTGATGATTGACAGGAACAGCATTACCAGCAAATAAAAGTATAAAATGCCCCCGGCACCTGCAGATTTCTGTTTGTAATTCGGCATACAGTTTTTATTAATATTATTCCAGCATAATACAATTTTAGTGCGTTACTATTACAAATTTTGGTGTTTATTTTTCGGATTTCCAAACCTTCTGACGATCTCCGAAACTCAGTAGCACGTCAGTGTTAATAAACTCCGCTATCACTGTATCTTCGTTCAAATTTTTTATACTTTATCATTCTTTCAAATGAAGATATCCATAAGACATTAATCCCGATTTCGTATTAAATAACCCTGTCACCGCTATATTTTTAATACGATAAAAAATCGCCATTACATTCCCAGACGTAAATGAACAGTAACAAGTATTTTATTATCGATTTTGACAGCACGTTCGCTCAAGTTGAAACACTGAACGAACTTGCACGTATTTCACTCGAAGATTCACCTGATAAAGAGAATGTACTGGAAGAGATCATATCGATTACCGACAAAGCGATGGAGGGATCAATTACATTCAGAAAATCACTTGAGAAGAGAATTGATCTGCTCAACGCCAACAAAACTCATATCCAAAAAACAATTGACCGGATCAAAAAAAATATATCAAAGTCGTTTGTCAGGAATAAGGAGTTTTTCCGGGATAATGCGGACAATATTTTCATCATTTCCAACAGTTTTATTGAGATTATAAAACCGGTTGTTACCGGGTATGGTGTTAAGGAAGAAAATATCTATGCAAACAGATTCGAATTTGACAGTTCCGGCAATATTACAGGGTTTGACAAGGAGAATATACTCAGCCAGGATAATGGCAAAGCCCGCCAGCTGGAACGATTAAATCTGCAGGGTGATATTCATGTAATTGGAGATGGATACAATGATTATGAAATTAAAAAATCAGGAGTAGCGAGTAAATTCTACGCCTTTACTGAAAATGTGGAAAGACGCAATATCCTGGAAAAAGCAGACCATGTAGCACCAAACCTTGATGAGTTTCTCTACCAAAATAAAATAAAAGCCTCTGTTTCATATCCGAAAAACAGGATCAAGGTGTTACTCCTTGAAAATGTTCATCAGAAAGCGGTCGACTTTTTTACAGAGGAGGGGTACAATGTTGAGGTGCATCCCGCAGGCATGGACGAAGATGAACTATCCGAAAAAATTAAAGATGTCTCCATCCTGGGTATTCGTTCAAAAACACATGTTACTGAAAAGGTTTTGAAAAATGCGAACAGGCTGATGGCTGTGGGTGCTTTCTGTATCGGCACTAATCAGATAGATCTTGACGCGTGTTTGAAAAAGGGTGTAATCGTATTCAATGCCCCTTTTAGCAATACCCGTTCGGTCGTTGAACTGGTAATGAGTGAAGTCGTTTTGCTGATGAGGAACCTGCCTGATAAAATTGCAAAAATGCATGATGGGAAATGGCAAAAAACCGCTGTTGGCAGCCACGAAATCAGGGGTAAGAAGATTGGAATTATCGGGTATGGAAATATCGGTTCACAGCTTTCCGTAATTGCGGAATCGATGGGGATGAATGTTTACTATTACGATTTGGTAGAACGTTTATCTTTGGGAAATGCCATAAAATGTGACACAATGGAACAGCTGCTTGCCCTGTCGGATATTGTGACGCTGCATGTAGATGGACGAAGCGAAAATGCCAATCTCATCGGTGAAAAAGAGTTTGAAATGATGAAAGAGGGTGCGGTTTTTCTAAACCTGAGCCGCGGCCATGTGGTGGATATCAATGCACTGAAAAATGCTATACTGTCCGGCAAGATTTCAGGCGCCGGTATTGATGTATACCCGGCAGAACCGAAAAGTAATGATGAGGAGTTTTCATCGGAATTAAGAGGATTGCCCAATGTAATTCTGACTCCACATGTTGGCGGATCAACGGAAGAAGCCCAGGAGAATATCGGCCTGTTCGTACCGGGAAAAATCGTGGAATATGTAAACACGGGCAGCACAACCAATAGTGTTAATTTTCCGGAAATTCAGCTGCCATCCTTTGAGCACGCTCACAGGCTTATTCATATCCATCATAATGTTCCGGGGGTTTTGGCAGATATCAACAAGGTTATCGCCAACCACGACATCAATATCATAAGCCAGTTTCTGAAGACAAACGAGTCGATCGGCTACATGATTCTGTCGGTTGACAAAGTGTACGATGATGAGGTAATCAAAGAACTGCAGAATATTGAAAATAC
>CAZFAJ010000159.1:0-4381 GCA_964517005.1 uncultured Balneolaceae bacterium
ATCAATCATCCAGTTCCTGCAGTGCACCAACCAGAGCCTGAAGGGATTTTTTGGCATCACCGAAAAACATCTGGTTGTCCTCCATATAGAAGAGTTCATTATCTATACCGGCAAAACCGGGGTTCAAACTCCGTTTAAAAACAATCGTACGTTTGGCTTCTTCTACATTTAAAACAGGCATTCCGTAAATCGGGCTGCCCGGATTGGTTTTTGCTGCCGGATTAACCACATCATTTGCACCAATAATCAGAACCACATCCGTCGATTTAAACTCGGGATTGATCTGCTCCATATCATAAAGCTGGTCATATGGAACATCGGCTTCTGCAAGCAACACATTCATGTGGCCCGGCATCCTCCCCGCAACAGGGTGAATTCCGTACTTAACCGTTACTCCTTTTTCTTCAAGCAGATTTACTGCTTCCTTTAGTGCATGCTGAGCCTGGGCAACTGCAAGGCCGTAGCCGGGTACGATGACAACTTTCTTTGCATAAGCACACTGAATGGCAACATCATCAGCCATGGTTTCGCGAACGGTTTTATCACCGTCGTCACCATCTGTGGCAAGAACAGCTCCTTCGCTGCCAAATGCTCCAAACAGCACGTTGCCGAGGGAACGGTTCATCGCTTTACACATGATATTGGTCAGAATTAATCCTGCCGCCCCAACCAACGCGCCACTGATAATCAAAAGATTGTTATTCAGTACAAAACCGGCCATGGACGCAGCGATTCCTGAATAGGAGTTGAGGAGAGAAATCACCACCGGCATATCTGCTCCGCCGATGGGAACCACTGTCAAAATTCCCAGGAAAAGTGATAATCCAAAAAGTATCCAGAACACCATCTGAAATTCGGGATCTACGGTAAGCCAGCCTACGAGAGCAAAAAGTGCAACGGTAAGCAGGAGATTAAAATAATTCTGGCCGGGAAATGTAATTGGATTGCCGCTTATAAAGCCCTGAAGTTTCCCGAATGCGATAAAACTACCTGTAAATGTCACTGATCCGATCAATACACTCAAACCGATTGTTACCAACGAATCTGTAGTCATAAGTGCTGGACTAAGCCGGGTAAATTCGCCCCAGGCCACCAAAGCAGATGCACCGCCACCGAACCCGTTAAAAATAGCAACCATTTCAGGCATGGATGTCATGGGCACCTTTTTTGCAAAAAAGAGTCCGATTATACCGCCGATTAAAACTCCGGCGATAATGTATTCAAAGCTTACAATTTCCCGCTCAAAGAGGGTCACAATAACACCCAGGAGCATGCCCGAGGCAGCCAGCTGGTTACCTGACCGAGCTGTGGCAGGAGAGCCAAGCCTTTTGATTCCAAAGATAAAAAGCCCTGTGGCAATCAGGTAAGCAATTTGAATGAGGTTGGGCATAATGGATTGCAGCACCGGTGGTAAGAACTCACTCATTGGTCATCCTCCTTTTTTTTGAACATCTCGAGCATCCTGTCAGTAACCATAAAACCGCCCACCACATTAATCGTGGCAAAAATGATGGCCACAAGTCCGATGATCTGAGCTGTTGTTCCGCCTACGCTGCCGGCAATCAGCAGGCCTCCAAGCAGTGTGATACCGGATATGGCATTAGCCCCCGACATCAATGGAGTATGCAGGGTGGGTGGCACCTTCACAATCAGTTCAAAGCCGGTGAATGCGGCCAACGTGAATATAAATAGATTGAAAATCAGTTCATCCATAGCAATTAAGTATTAACAGGTTTTGATTTAATCATTTTCCTTCAGCATCGGAGCAATAATCTCTCCCGCATGGGTAATGGTCGTATTCAAAATGATTTCATCGTCAAAATTCATCGTAAGTTTACCTTCATCAATCAAAATACTCAGCAGGGAAAGAATATTTTTGGAATAGAGTTTGCTCGCGTGATAGGCAAGGCTGCTTGTCAGATTTAAGGGGCCTATTACCTTTACTCCATTGTGATCTACAATTTTATCAGCTTCCGTAACTTCGCAGTTTCCCCCTTGTTCGGCGGCAAGATCAACAATTACAGATCCGGGTGACATATCTTCAACCATCTCCCTGGTAACAAGAGTGGGTGCCGGCCTTCCGGGGATCAGTGCTGTAGTTATGACGATATCTGATTTTTTTACATGCTGATGCGTTACTTCTTTCTGTTTTTCCTGATGCCGTTCAGATGCCTCTTTTGCATATCCTCCTTCCGTTTCCAAATCCTCTTCCGTGGGTACATCAATAAATTTAGCACCGAGGCTTTCAACCTGCTCTTTTACAGCCGGGCGGATATCGTAAGCTTCAACAACTGCACCGAGGCGTTTTGCGGTTGCAATGGCCTGCAGGCCTGCCACGCCAGCGCCGAGCACCATTACCTTCGCCGGCGGGATCGTTCCGGCGGCAGTCATCATCATGGGCAGATAGCGATTTAATTCATTCGCTCCGATCAACACAGATTTATAACCGGCGATATTACTCATCGATGAAAGTGCATCCATAACCTGGGCCCGCGATATACGCGGAATGGCATCCATTGACAGAGCCGTGACTTTCTGTTTTTTTAAAAGTTCAACTCTTTCCGGATTTTGAAGAGGCCAGATAAAACAGATAATGGCAGCACCTTCCTTCATATTCTCTATATAAGAATCATCAGGAAAATTAAACGATATAATCAGGTCTGAATCCGTAAAAACAGCTGATTTGTCTTTTACAATTTCAGCTCCGGCATTCTTATAATCTTCATCAGGATAACTTGATAGCACTCCTGCACCGGTTTCAACAAGAATCTTGTGATCTTCTTTTGCTAATTTGGTGACACCCTCCGGTGTAAGGGCTACCCGTTTTTCGTATCCGGTAGTTTCTTTGTGTATCCCGATTTTCAAAGCAATACCTCCAAGTCAGTTATTTTTTTGTAAACTTAAACAAATAAAACTTGATTACAAGTGAATTTGACAAAAAAAGACCAAAAAATAAATAAGAAATGCAGGCATAAACTCTCCGGCAGCAACTATCGTCAATTTCTATAATTTAAATAGTTAAACTCGATGAAGTTGTTATGAATCCACAACAATTAACGTGCTCTTTTTTTATATTTTCCTGTGAAAGAAAATTCAAAACTTTAATCAATGATAATGAAAGATATATCAGGAAAAACATATAAAGTTGTAATTATCGGGAGTGGTCCCGCAGGATTAACAGCAGCCCTCTACGCCGCAAGAGCAGATCTGGCTCCTATCGTATTTGAAGGGCCGGAACCCGGCGGACAGCTCATGCAGACAACAGATGTCGATAATTACCCGGGATACCCCGAAGGAGTTCTCGGGCCAAAAATGATGGAAGAATTCAGAAACCAGGCTGCCCGGTTTGGTGCCGACTGCAGATACGGTTACATCACTAATATTGATTTTGAACAGCGACCGTACAAACTGGAAGTAGATGAAGAGTTTGAAATATTTGCTCACTCCTTAATCATTTCGACCGGTGCCTCAGCTAAATGGCTGGGCATTGAAAGCGAGCAGAAGCTTAGAGGAAAGGGGGTAAGTGCTTGTGCTACCTGCGACGGCGCTTTTTTCAGAGATCAGCATGTAATTGTGGTAGGCGGCGGAGATACTGCTATGGAAGAAGCTACTTTTCTCACTAAATTCGCAAGCAAAGTGACTGTGATTCACAGACGTGAAGATCTGCGTGCATCCAAGGCCATGCAGCAGCGCGCATTTGATGACGAGAAAATTGACTTCCTCTGGAACTCCGAACTCATGGAAGTACTGGGTGAAAATGAAGTTGAAGGTGTTAAAATTATCAACAATAAAACGGATGAAGTAAAAACACTTGAAGATGTTACCGGAGTTTTCATAGCCATTGGCCACAAGCCCAACACCGATCTTTTTAAGGATGTACTGACAATGGATGATGTGGGTTATATTGAAACAGAAGGTCAATCCACAAGAACCGGAATGCCTGGAATTTTTGCCAGTGGCGATGCTATGGACCCGATATACAGACAAGCCGTAACAGCTGCTGGAACCGGATGCAGGGCTGCACTTGATGCTGAAAAATATCTCAGTGATTTAAAAATCGAAGATAAAGAAGAAGCTGCTGCTTAAACCTGAGGTTTTTTGGCGGGTAGTTTAAAACCTGATACCTCTATTCAGCCTTGGTACAAATATGCCTGAATTTCGATTGACAAAATCGTCAAAAACGCGATCCATCCACTCGCTCAGGCTGGATAGATTTGAAGGTTTATCTCTGAACATTGTGGGAAGATTCGACTTTCACAAAGGGGATTTGTACATTGAAATAACCCCTCATCAATCGTCTGTTGTTATGCAAAAAGAAGAGCTGACAATTATCGATTTTTCCGACTTTCCGGTGCCGTCGAGTGACGATTTTTTGATGATG
>CAZFAJ010000160.1:0-4380 GCA_964517005.1 uncultured Balneolaceae bacterium
TTTTTCCCGTTTTTCTCAAGATAACGAACCAGTCCACGGTTGATTTTTTTCACCAATGCAGGACCTTCATAGACAAGTCCCGTATAAATTTGGAGCAGATCGGCACCCGCCTTTAACTTTTCGATGGCATCATTGAGGCCAAAGATTCCTCCGACACCGATAATCGGTTTCTCCCTTTTTGTCTGTTCTGAAATAAGCTGAATGATTTCAGTACTGCGTTCGGAAATAGCTTTGCCACTCAAACCTCCTTTTCCGATCCTTTTTATGGTTTTTGATGAGGTTGAGAGATTATCGCGTCTCGTGGACGTATTTGTGGCAACGTAACCGCTTATGGCGGATGCTTTGCATACACTCAATAGCTCCGAAAGCTGTTGAATATCCAGGTCAACAGATAGCTTAACAAGCACCGGAGGTTCACTGGCATCTTTACCGATATTCAGATGGTTTAATAATCTTTCGAGCGATCCGGGATCCTCAAATGTTTTTCCTTCGGTGGTATTTGGACAGGAGATATTCAGTGTGATGTAACCAGCCACTTTTTGAGCGAGACGATAGCTCTCGAGGTAATCATCGAGTGCGGCAGTGCCGGTTATCTCAGGATTATGGGTTTTGGCTATGTTTACTCCAACTGGAATGGAGGGTTCACACTTGGCTAAACGTTTTACAACCGTTGCGGCACCGTCATTATTCAGTCCCATCCTGTTTATGATAGACGAGTCGGCAGGTAAGCGAAAACTTCTTGGTTTGGGATTGCCGGTGGATGCATTTGCAGTAATACTGCCAATCTCTGTAAATCCGAAACCGAGATGTTCCATCAGATGGATCAGCGTGGCATTTTTGTCGAAGCCGGCAGCAAGACCGATTGGATTTTTGAAATCAAGACCCCAGATGTCCTGCTTTAGCGAGGGATGCTGAAAGTTATAAAGAGAATCCAGAACACGAAGCAACGGATCACTTTTTGAAATGCCTGATCCGTATTTTACGGTCAGTTCATGGATTTTGTCCGAGGGAAAACGAAAAAGGACTGGCCGTGTTATAATCTTGTATAGAGTTTCCATTTAGGATAAATGTAACGAGGTTCAGTGACAGATTAAAATTCTTTTCTCGGTTATATTGATGATTTGTAATTGCGAATCCAGGCGTGCCAGTGCCGAACTCAGGAGAAACCGTCCTGTAAGGACGACTTGTTTATAGAATATTTAAAAAACAAAGAATTCTAAATAAATTACTATTTTTGATCCATGAGTCTCAGATATAGCGAGAATTTTATTGATGATCTGGTTTTTTCTCAAAGAGCTAAAAAACATCGCGGGAGAAATAATTTTATTCTGCTGGAGTCTCAGGATAGTACCCATCCAGCCGGACATAAATCCTACTTTGCAGCCGATCCCTGTTATGAATTCTGTTGTTACCAGAACAGAATTGAAATCCAAACACCGGAAGGCATTATCACTCAATCCGGTAATCCCTGGAATATTTTTTCGGAATTCAGAATAAATCATAAAGGCTGGTGGTTTGGATATTTTGGTTATGACCTGAAAAATCAGACAGAGGTGTTATCGTCTAATAATGAGGACCGGATAGAGGCTCCCGATTTGTATATGATGCAGCCAAGGTTACTGATTGAGATTGACCATTCATTAAAACGTGTTGCAGTTCTGTCAGGTTCTGAAGATGAGGCAGCTTTGGGTTTACGTTATTCTGAAGGCGGTTGGGCCATTTCAGGTTTGCGCGAAACCGTTGACCGGCATCAATACGAAACGATGATCAGGGAATCTCAGAACAGGATCAGAGAGGGTGAATTTTATGAAATTAATCTCTCTCATCAACTCCATTCCGCATTTGAAGGAGACGGGTTTGAGTTATATCGTGAGATGAGAGCCGCAGGGCCGGTCCCTTTCGGCGCGTTTCTTGAAATTGACGGTATGCAGATTTGTTCGCTGTCACCCGAACGATTTTTGCAAAAAACCGGCTCTCTGTTATGTTCTCAGCCTATTAAAGGAACAGCTGCGAGAGATCAGAATCACCGGAAAGATGTCAGGAAAATCGAGGAACTTAAAAATGAAAAAAACCTTGCGGAAAATCTTATGATTGTTGACCTGGTTAGGCATGATCTGTCTAAAGTTTCCGTTGAAGGTAGTGTAGAGGTAACGGGCTTATTTGAAATTCAAAGTTTCAGAACGGTTCATCAGCTGATTTCAACGGTAAAATCCAGATTGCCGGCGGATGCCGATCCTGTTTCCGTGATCCGGGCCTGCTTCCCGATGGGATCGATGACAGGTGCTCCCAAAATAAGCGTGATGAAAGCAATCGAAGATCTTGAAAATTATAAGCGGGGTATCTACTCCGGAGCTATTGGTTATCTTACCCCCGAAAATGATTTTGACTTTAATGTGGTTATCAGAACGGCAATTATAAAAAAGAATCAGCTTTATTATTCTGTGGGAGGAGCTATCACCAGTGGTTCGGACCCCTCTGAAGAGTGGGAGGAAACGATGTTAAAAGCAAAAGCATTAACCACTGTTATGAAAAGTGAACAACCATTGCAGAAATAGATTTAAAAAAAATGCATACAGATATCAAAACAATTGGTGATTTAAAAGAATCAGGCTGGAAGTCAGAATCCGTTAAAGAAGAGATGCGGAGAAACCTGATGCAAAAGCTTCGGGATGGAGCCGAGCTTTTTCCGGGGATTCTTGGTTATGAAAAAACCGTTGTCCCGCAACTTGTAAATGCCATTCTTGCCAAACACGATGTCATTTTACTGGGACTTCGCGGACAGGCAAAGACAAAAATATTGCGAATGCTTGTCAATTTCCTTGATGAGTATATACCGGTTGTGGAAGGATCGGAGATCAATGATGATCCGCTTGCTCCGCTGTCGCGCTTTGCCAGGGAAAAAATTAAAGAGATGAAGGATGATACCCCGGTTTCATGGCTCCATCGTGACCTGCGCTATGGTGAAAAGCTTGCTACACCGGATACGACCGTTGCCGATTTGATTGGGGATCTGGATCCGATCAAGGCAGCATCCGAAAAGCTCTCTCTCGCAAACGAAAGCGTTATTAATTTTGGCCTGATTCCAAGAACCAACCGGGGAATTTTTGTAATCAACGAACTCCCAGACTTACAACCGCGAATTCAGGTTGCACTGCTGAATATTATGCAGGAGCGTGATATTCAAATCAGGGGCTTCAATGTGCGCATTCCGGTTGATGTTGCCATGGCTTATTCTGCCAATCCCGAGGATTATACAAACCGCGGAAGCATTATCACTCCTCTCAAAGACAGGATAGATGCGCAGATACTGACACATTACCCCAAATCCCTGGAGATTGGTAAAACCATCACATCGCAGGAAGCATGGCAGCAGCGTAATGGTGATGCCGATATTCATATCCCGGAGGTATACCGCGAAATTCTTGAAAATGTAGCTATTGAAGCGCGAAAAAGTGAATATGTGGATCAGAAAAGCGGGGTTTCCACAAGAATGTCGATTACTGCACTCGAACAGGTACTGTCTTCTGCGGAACGCCGTTGCATGATTTCGGGAGACAAGAGTTCCACAATTCGAATCACAGATATTTACCAGATGATCCCCGCCATCACAGGTAAGTTGGAACTTGTTTATGAAGGGGAACAGGAAGGTGCACTGAATGTTGCCAAACATCTGATTGGTAAAGCTATATCAAATATTTTTAAACAGCATTTTCCTGATCCGCAGGAAATTTTAAAAGATGAAGAAGGCCCGTATGAAGATATCATTAATTGGTTTGCCGCTGGCAATACAGTAGAGCTGCAGGATGCGCTTAGTGAGACAGAGTACAGGAAAAGGCTGAGTAGTGTGGATGGCTTGGAGGCCCTTGTAAAGAAACACTCGAATCCGGATAATAAGGAGCTTTATTTATGGATGGATCTTGTCCTGGAAGGGCTGCATCAAAATTCAAAACTCGGAAGAGAGGATCTGGATGATGCCCGGACTTATAGTGATATGCTGGGCACTATGCTTGGCAATATGGATGACTTTAATGAAGATGATATCTGGAATTCTGACAATTGATTGCAATAAGATTGCCAAACCCTTACCTTATTGAACTATAAAGAAAACACATGATAGAACTATGAAAAAAGGAATTCATCCCGATTATAACGAAATAACAGTTGTGCTTAGTGATGGTACAGAAATGAAGACCCGAAGTACAATGAATCCGGAAAGCGGTATTTATAAAAGCGAGGTTGACTCCAAAAATCACCCGTTTTATACCAATAATCAAAGCATGAGCAAGAAAGCGGGACAAATCGACCGTTTTAATAAAAGGTATAAAAAGAAGTAATTATCTTTCTGAAATTTACGCAATTACATGGATGCATCTGAAAAGG
>CAZFAJ010000161.1:0-4371 GCA_964517005.1 uncultured Balneolaceae bacterium
AATCCTTTTAATCCGTCCACTGTTATCACGTTTGAATTGCCGGCTGCAAGTGCCGTTGAGCTGAAAGTGTTTGATATCACCGGCCGTGAAGTGGCTACACTCTTAAACGAGACTCGTACAGCAGGCACGCACCAGGTACGATTTGACGCCTCTGATCTTGCAAGCGGAATGTATCTCTACAGGTTAAAAACAGCAAATAATACCTTGACAAGAAAATTAACTTTGATTAAATAGTATCAACTTTATAAAAGTTGAAACTTAAATATAAACTAAAATATAATATAAACTATACAAAGATATTTATCTTGCATACTCAGATTCTCTGCCGGAAATAAAATTGTGGATAACTATCTTTTTTGTTGATAACTTACAGAAGCGCAATAAAACAGCAGTAAAAGCAGAAAAAGCAATGATTTAGAGAGCCTGTTAAACAAAATAATTGCAGGTTCAATTATTCTGTAAGCTTCAAAAAGATGTTTAAAGTCACAATCATTTTTTTATCATAGGGGCAAGGGTAAAACCGGGACATTTACAATGTGGAAAACTAAGGTAATTTGTGGAAAAATAATTAAATTTTTTCTTGCCGTAAGGCTCTCTCTCATATATATTGAATGCCAATTCACCCCATGAAATTTTCAAATTTTTAATCAGTGAATTACTCATCTGCAATATAATTTTTAAACGGAAAACCGGAGAAGGATAGAATGAAATTAAATCGATTCTACACCAGGGAGAACTGGAAAACTCCCTATGGAGAAACAAAATTTGTAAAAAGAAAATCAGAAATCAGAAATCCCGATGGTTCTGTGGTATTTCACATGGATGATGTGATTGTACCCGAGAGCTGGTCACAGGTTTCAACGGATATCATCGCTCAGAAATATTTTAGAAAAGCCGGAGTCCCGGTTAAACTGAAAAGAGTGCCTGAAGAAAATGTACCGGAGTGGCTTCAAAGATCGGAAGAGGATTCCAAAGCCCTCAAAAAGTTCAATAAGGATGAACGATATACGCATGAGGTCGATAGCCGCCAGGTGTTTCAACGCCTCGCAGGCTGCTGGACCTACTGGGGATGGAAACACGACTATTTTGATACAGAGCAGGACGCAAAGGTCTTTTATGAAGAGCTTTGCTTCATGCTCGCCAATCAGATGGCGGCGCCGAATAGTCCGCAGTGGTTTAATACCGGCCTTCATTGGGCATACGGAATTAACGGGCCGGCCCAGGGCCACTACTATGCGGATCCCGAATCCGGCAAAGTGAAAAAGTCAAAAGATGCTTACACCCATCCGCAGCCACATGCCTGCTTTATCCAAAGTGTGGATGATGACTTGGTAAACGAAGGCGGTATCATGGACCTGTGGGTTCGTGAAGCGCGGCTCTTCAAATACGGATCGGGCACCGGTTCAAACTTTTCCGATATTCGCGGTGAAGGAGAGGTGCTTAGCGGCGGCGGAAAATCATCCGGCCTGATGAGTTTCCTGAAAATAGGAGACAGGGCCGCCGGTGCGATCAAATCGGGCGGAACCACACGCCGCGCAGCCAAGATGGTGACCCTCGACCTGGATCACCCCGATATTGAAGAGTATATCAACTGGAAGGTGCGTGAAGAACAAAAAGTGGCAGCGATTGTTGCCGGCTCTAAGATCACACAGAAACACCTGAAGAATATTATCAAGCTTTGCCATGAACCGGTCGAAATTGAAGGCCGTACCTACAACGGTGCCATCAGCCGCGATCCGCTGAAGAACAAGAAGCTTGGCAAGGAGATTAAGCAGGCCAAGCGTGACCAGGTGCCGCTGAATTACATTGAACGGGTGATACAGCTCGCCGCACAGGGATTCACCGATATTGAGTTTGATACGTACGACACAGACTGGAATTCTGAAGCTTACCTTACCGTAAGCGGACAGAATTCCAACAACTCCGTGCGAATCCCCAACTCATTCATGCGTGCCGTGGCTGACAACAGCGAGTGGAATCTCATCGGACGAATTGAGCGAAGAAAAGCTGCCGCCGAAGGGCGTGAACCCGAACCGATGAAAACCCTTGAAGCACGAGAACTCTGGGACCAGATCGGTTTTGCGGCATGGTCGTGCGCCGATCCGGGCACACAGTATCACGACACGATCAACGAATGGCATACCTGCCCGGAAGACGGCCCGATCAAGGCAAGCAATCCCTGCTCGGAGTACATGTTTCTTGATAACACCGCCTGTAATCTGGCGTCACTGAACCTGATGAAATATTTTACGGATGATTCCTGCAGTACATTCGATGTGGAGTCGATCCGGTATGCATCACGTATCTGGACGGTGGTTCTCGAAATCTCCGTTCTGATGGCTCAGTTCCCGTCCAAAGAGATTGCTGAACTTTCGTACGTGTTCCGTACGCTTGGCCTCGGCTATGCCAACCTGGGTGCTGCGCTTATGGTGCAGGGTGTTCCCTACAACAGTGACGAAGGATTTGCAATCGCAGGTTCCCTGACCTCCATCATTCATATGTCATCTTATGCAACCAGTGCCGAGATGGCCGGCCAGCTTGGTCCATTCGAAGGATATGAACGCAACAAAGAGCACATGTTGCGGGTGCTGCGAAATCACAAACGGGCAGCTTACAGTGCCGATGACAAAGAGTATGAAAAACTGACCATCAAGCCGATGGCTATTGATGAGGATCACTGTCCCGGCTACCTGCTTAAGGCAGCCCGGCAGGATTCTGACAGGGCGGTTGAGATGGGTGAAAAACACGGCTACCGGAATGCACAGGTTACCGTGATTGCACCGACCGGTACGATCGGTCTGGTGATGGATTGCGACACGACCGGCATCGAACCCGATTTTGCCCTCGTGAAATTCAAAAAACTGGCAGGCGGCGGGTATTTCAAGATTATCAACCAGAGTGTGCCCAAAGCGCTGCAGAACCTTGGATACGACAAGAAGCAGATTGACCAGATTATCAAGTATGCAAAAGGCCACGGAACGCTGGATGGCTGCCCGCATATCAATCGCGAATCGCTGATTGAGAGAGGGTTTACCGGCCAGAAGCTGGATGCGGTGGAGGAGGCGCTGCCCGGTTCGTTTGATATCAAGTTTGCCTTTAACCAGTGGACCCTCGGCGAGGATTTCTGCAAGGATGTGCTCGGTATCACCGATGAACAGCTGTCGAACCACAATTTTGATATCCTTAGATATCTCGGCTTTACACCACATGAGATCCGGGAGGCCAATGACTATGTCTGCGGCACCATGACGGTTGAGGGTGCACCGCATCTTAAAGATGAGCACCTGCCGGTATTCGACTGTGCCAATAAATGCGGCCGGATCGGCAAGCGTTACATCACTGGCAAAGGGCATATCTATATGATGGCGGCAGCCCAGCCATTTATTTCAGGCGCGATCTCCAAAACCATCAACCTTCCGAATGAAGCAACGGTGGATGACATCAAGGATGCCTACATGGAATCCTGGCAGATGATGCTGAAAGCGAATGCTCTTTACCGGGACGGATCGAAACTGAGTCAGCCGCTCAACTCGCTGAATGACGTATTCGATGAACTGGAGGATGAAGAGTTTAATGAGGAGGAGCGATCCCATTCTGCAAGCGAGCAGGATGCTATTGTGGAAACAGCAGAGCGGATTATCCACAAGTATGTGGCACGGCGCAAGCGTCTGCCGTTCCGGCGAAGCGGTTACACGCAGAAAGTGAAAATAGGCGGACAGAGTGTCTACCTGCGAACCGGTGAGTACGAAAACGGGCAGCTGGGTGAGATCTTCATTGATATGCACCGTGAGGGGGCAGCCTTCCGGAGCCTGATGAACTGTTTTGCCATCTCCATTTCGCTTGGCCTGCAGCACGGGGTTCCGCTCGAAGAGTTTGTGGATGCTTTCGTGTTTACCAAATTTGAACCGAGCGGCATGGTATCCGGCAGTCCGCATGTGAAAATGACCACCTCAGTGATTGATTACATTTTCCGTGAGCTGGCCGTCACCTACCTGGAACGCGACGACCTGGCCCATGTGCCAACGGAAGAGATCATGACTCGAAAACTGCGTCCCTCCGAAGAGGACGAGCTTGCGGAAGAGGTAGCCAAGCGGATACAGACGAAGAAAAAAGAATCTGTGAAGGATGCGGTTGCAGCCCGTCAGCAGGAAGAAGATGAAATGGTAAGTGATTACGACCAGGCGAAGCAGCTTGGTTATACAGGCGACTCTTGCCCCGAGTGCGGAAGCATGACGATGGTACGCAACGGTACATGTTTAAAATGCATTACCTGCGGCTCCACGTCAGGCTGTTCCTGATCAGCGGCGACATGTCAATTTACCCACCCCCGTCCGGCCGCAAACCGGGCGGGGATGTATTTTACAAATGTAG
>CAZFAJ010000162.1:0-4366 GCA_964517005.1 uncultured Balneolaceae bacterium
TCTTCGGCTTCGTATTTTGAATCTTCGGGCAGTGACTCCTGCTCAACCTCTTTCTTAATCTGATCATTTGCATCGCGGCGTGTATTCCGGATGCTGATACGTGCATCTTCGGCAACCTCCTTGGCATGTTTCACCAGTTCCTTTCTGCGTTCCTCAGAGAGTATTGGCAGCGGAATACGGATCAGTACACCGTCGTTGTTTGGATTCAATCCCATTCCGGAAGACATAATTGCTTTTTCAATATCTTCAATAATGGATTTGTCATACGGCTGAACGGTTAACAGACGGGGTTCAGGAGCACTCACATTGGCAAGCTGATTCAGGGGAGTCTGAGAACCGTAGTAGTTAACTTTTACATTGTCTAACAGGGTAGGAGATGCCTTTCCTGCACGAATATGAGAAAATTCTTTTTTACAAAATGAAAGTGCTTCATCCATCTGTGAGTTGGCATCGGAAATAATCAGTTGAAGTTCTTCTGGAATCATAGCAGTCCTTACTAAGCATTAGTTGTGTTTATAAAAGTGTCTAAACTCAAATTTAATAAAACTACTCATCATCCCAAACAACAGTTGAACCGACAGACTCCTCTGTGCAGACAACCCGCTTGAAGTTGCCCGTTATATTCATATTAAAAACAATAAACGGAGTCTTGTTCTCACGGCAGAGAGTGAAAGCGGTTAAATCCATAACTTCTAAACGGCGCTTCAGTATCTCGTCACCTGTAATTTTATCAAATTTGATTGCATCGGGATTCTCTTCCGGGTCCGAGTCAAAAATGCCATTGACGCGTGTGCCTTTCAGGATTACATCCGCTTCAATTTCGATCGCCCGCAGGGCCGCAGCGGTATCTGTCGTAAAGTACGGGTTTCCTGTACCGGCCCCGAAAATGATTACCCTGCCTTTTTCGAGATGGCGAACTGCACGCCGCCGGATATAGGGCTCAGCTATCTCTTCCATCCGGATGGCACTCATCAGTCGTGTCTGCACACCTTTTCGTTCGAGAGCATCCTGAAGAGCCATGCTGTTGATCATGGTGGCAAGCATGCCCATGTAATCGCCCTGTACACGGTCCATGCCAAGTGTGGCACCTTTCACACCCCGGAAAATATTACCCCCTCCGATCACAATCGATACTTCAACGCCTTCGTCATGTACGGCTTTAATTTCATCGGCGTATTGCGTCAGAATGTTTCCGTCAATTCCATGTCCCTGTTCTCCCAAAAGAGCTTCACCGCTCAGTTTAAGCAGTATTCGTTTGTATTGATTTGCCACTTTGTTTCTGCTAAAAGTTATGTGATATAAAAAAGGCCACCATAAAGGTAGCCTTTTTTTAAAAATATGTCAGGAGTTTTCACCCAATTGCAGCCGGTGGAAGGATTTGACCGTTGGAGCTTTCTCCTTCTTCAGCAGCTCTTTTATGGTTATGCCGTTATCTTTCACATATTTCTGTTCAAGCAAGACTCGCTCTTCATAGAAACGCCTCAATTTTCCTTTGGCTGCTTTTTCAGCAATCTCTTCGGGTTTTCCTTCATTGATCAGCTGTTCTTTGGCGATCTCCAGCTCTTTGTCGATAATGGAACTGTCTACCCCCTCACGATCTACAGCGAGAGGATTCATCGCAGCGATCTGCATGGCAATATCTTTACCAAGAGTCTCGGCATCGATCTTATCTTCAAACTCTACAAGAACACCCAACTGATTTCCGGGATGTATGTAATGGACAATCTGGCCGGATGTATTCATTAGAATCACACGGCTGATTTCAATTTTTTCACCAATCTTGCCAACCATGTCTTTCAGATGATCCTCGATGGTAAGCCCGTTTAACTCTGTCTGAAGAAGCTCATCAAGCGTGGCGGTATTGTTTTCGAAAGCTACATTGAGAAACGCTTCGGCTTTATCCTGGAAATCTTCGTTTCGCGCAACAAAGTCTGTTTCGCAGTTAATTTCAATGGCTGCTGCTTTTTTTCCATCTTCACTGATCCGGGTTAAGATCAAGCCCTGGTTTGCTTCCCTGTCTGCTCTTTTTTCAGAGACTTTCTGGCCTTTCTTCCGAAGAATTTCGATGGCTTTTTCCATATCACCGTCAGCCTCTGTCAGGGCTTTTTTGCAGTCCATCATGCCGGCGCCGGTCTGGTCGCGCAGTTCTTTTACATCTTTTGCACTAATACTCATTGTTCGTCTGTCTAAAGTCGTTTTCAGTTAACTGTTTATGATTAATCTACTCTTCTTCGTCTGCAGAAGATGATTTTTCAGCTTTTGGTTCGGTTTGGGATTCTGTTTCCGCTTTTGGAGCGGTCTCTTTTTCAGAAGATGGTTTTCGTTTTCTTTTTCTGCGCCTGGTTTTACCTTCCTCTTCATCTTTTTTCCCGGCGGGTTCCTCTTTCTTAGCCTCTTCAGCTGCCTGTTCCATAAGCTCTTCTTCTTTGATAGCTTCGCGTTCGGCATTCCCCTCAATGATGGCATCGGCTATTTGTGATGTAATCAATTGAACGGTTCTTGCTGAGTCGTCATTACATGGAATGATGTAGTCGGGGATATCCGGGTCGCTGTTCGTATCTGCCATTGCAATAATGGGAATATGCAGTTTAACTGCTTCATTTACAGCTATATGCTCTTTAATAGTATCCACAACAAAAATGGCACCCGGCAGACGGGTCATGTTTGCAATACCGCCCAGGGTTAATTCAAGTTTTTCTCTTTCACGGTCGAGCATAAGCCCCTCTTTTTTCGTGAGCTCATCGAACGTACCGTCTTTTTTCATTCGTTCAATCTCTTCCATTCGGGAGATACTTTTCCGGACCGTACTGAAGTTGGTAAGCATTCCTCCCAGCCAGCGGTGTACGATATACGGCATGCCGCTGCGGATCGCTTCTGTTTTAACAATTTCTTGTGCCTGCTTTTTAGTGCCGACAAAGAGAATGGTTTTTCCGGCGCGTGCCAGGTTGGATACCTCTTCAAGAGCCTCTTCGAGGTATTTGTGTGTTTTCTTGAGGTCTATGATGTGAATACCGTTCCGCTGCATGAAAATGAATTCATTCATTTTCGGATTCCAGCGGCGGGTAAGGTGTCCGAAGTGGGCACCTGATTTTAATAGTTCTTCTACGGATGCAGGTTTGGTCATAATAAATTGTAAGTTTTGAGTTTGTCCTCTACACAGATCGTCCCCGAACGCTAACCCCGACAACTTGTTATCGGGACACCCGGCGAAGGGTCACTGTGTATGTGTGATTGAAAAATTCGTTGTGCGCTTCAGAGAGCAGATGAATAAAAGCCCGGTAAACGGAAGTACAAAGTGGTTTATCGTTTGCTAAACTGAAATTTCTTTCTGGCTTTGGGCTGCCCGTATTTTTTACGTTCAACCATGCGGTCATCGCGCGTAAGCAGGTGGTTCTGTTTAAGCACATCGTGCAGATCTTCATTGAGATCATCAAGAGCACGTGCAACAGCCAGCTGAATTGCTCCGGCCTGGCCAGTGATACCGCCGCCGCGTACAGTTACTTTAATATCGTAATCAGCTGTTTTTTCGGTCACTTCAAGCGGCAGCAAGGCGACATTGATTTTAGCCTGAGTGTTAAAATATTTGTCGAGCGGATCACCGTTTACCAAAAAGTCACCTTTTCCAGGCTTAATGTAAAGTCTTGCTGTGGATGTTTTTCGTCGTCCTATATAATTAGCTTTTGCCATAAGTAAAATCAGAGTTCAATCTTTTCAGGTTTTTGCGCTGCTTGAGTATGCACCGGCCCTGCATATACACGCAGGTTTGTAAGCATTTTACGTCCCAGTTTATTTTTTGGGAGCATGCCTTTTACAGATTTCATAACTAAAGATGTCGGATCTTTTTTAAGCATCTCCTCAGCAGATGTAAACTTTTCGCCACCCGGATAGCCGGTATGCCGGAAGTAGAGTTTGTTTGTCATCTTACTGCCTGTAAGGGCTACTTTTTCGGCATTGATTACAATGACATGATCACCTGTATCCATGTGCGGGGTAAATTCAGGCTTGTGTTTACCACGAAGCAGAGAGGCCACCTTGCTGCTCAGCCTTCCCAGCGGCACATCTTCAGCATCAAGCAATAGCCAGTTTTTTTTGATATCAGCCGGTTTGGCCGAAAATGTTTTATTCGAAATCGTATTCACGAGAGTCTCTTTGTGTTTTTAAAAATTTGCAAATTCGACAAGTCACGAAAAATAAGAGTATTAGTTAATGATTGCAATAGCCGCGGATGATAAATATTTTGAGATGGGTACAATTTTATTTTGAGGTGCTGGAAAAAGAGCACGGCAAAATCTTCGATTACCTGATCCACCGGTGGTGGATCGAATATGATTAGCCCCGACACGCATGTCGGGGTTAAAGAATGCCG
>CAZFAJ010000163.1:0-4287 GCA_964517005.1 uncultured Balneolaceae bacterium
TTAAATCCTGTACTGCACAGTTATGTCACACGCCCAAAGGGCGGCGACGGCGAATAGAAAGAGTTGTAATATGTTGTGCAGTTGAAATCATTAATTGATAAGAAATTGTTTTTTTAAATAAGATGCAAGAGTTAAATAAATTTTTTTGTGTCTTCAGGTGGCGAAATGCAAAAATCAAGTGAAACAGGTTGTAACTGGTGTTGCAGGTTCATGGTTTGTTATTGATTTTTTACAAGTGGTTTATCCATCGGTATCCCGTCTCGTTTGAGACGGTGTGGTTGTATAAAAAAATAGGAATGCCTGCACGGAGCTTTTACCGGCATCAGTCTTTTTATAAAGCATGCTTGTATCTGCCGACAAAGATTCATTCCGGTTCGATTTTTTCTCATATTCACACTCATTGAAATGGCATCCTCAACTACATTGAATCAAGAATGAAAAATGATATTCTGGAAGTAATCAATTCCAAAATACAACTGGTTGAAGGATGAACACGAGTCTGCCTAAACATAGCCAATTTTATTCACATGATTTACTTCACCTGTGAGAAATTCTCATTCGATTACCCGCAGTATTCAACATAGAACCATATTAAAATCACATAAGCACAAGTGAAATCATGTTAAACTCCGAATCAAATAAGACACCGGCTGACGGTTCTTCAATCAGCTGATTGCCCTGCACGTCAGTATAGTAGGTATAGGCCACCATAAAATAATGATCTTTGACTTTGTACATAGCCCGTTCTCTTTCGGGAACCGGTTCATCCCCGCGAATAGCTCCCAATGCGGCATTGCACACCCACTGTTCATCCGGGAAATTCAACCGGCGTATTTCCGACGGTGAAACCTGATGTAAAACAGGTGGAAATTCCGTTTGCCGGTAATCCTGATGCCGGGACGCTGTGAAAAGACGGTTAACCATTCCATCCAATATTTCATCATAATCATTGCATGAATGCTGCGAATAAGCCTGATTTGAAACAAATAAAATCAGACATAAAAAAATATAAAATGTTGAATAGATTTTAGTATCCACAGCGGCTTTCCAGTTGTGTAACTTGTTGATTGCTTGTTCCATCATAGTATTTTTCAATTAAAGTTCCATCCATATAATAGGAAGTAATTGTATGTTCTTTTGCATATTCCAGGTCGGCACGAGAAGGCTCTTGTCTATATTTTACACCCGATGCATGCCATTGTGATCGAATATCAGGGTCGGTAATCCCAGCTTTATCCAGCACACGATTCACACACGAAGTTTCCTTCACCCGCTCTTCAGGAAACATAGGATGAGTATGCACAACCGATACAGCACCAGCCGGTGGTGGCGGCACGTTCTGAATAGTGCATATTGAGGCTTCCAATCCGGCCGGGAACGGCTGGAAGGATAGCTGGTCCGAATCATCTGCAATCAACCAGCCGCCTTTTTCCTTTCGCTGATCCTGTGGCGGCGGGGTTCCATTAGTAAATTCCCCGAAACTTGACTGCCACAACAAATCCAATACACCCATACTTGAAAGGCTGTCGATATTGGCATCTTCTGTGTTACACGGTTCAGGCTCATCAACTGGCTCCTCACACCCGGCTGGCTGGTCGATCGCTCCGGGATCGCAGTCATCGCCACTGCCGCCTCCGCCATCGCTATCGCCGCCACCGGTTCCACCACAGTCAAAACCAGTTGGGTCGTCGCAGTCGTTCGGGTCGGTCCAGTCCGGATCGTCCGGCGGTGGAGGAGGCCATTCGTCCGGAGCCGCCGCACACACGGTTAACCCACAATCCAGGATCCAGCCGAATCCTTCCACCCACAAAGTCGCCTCACAATTACCCGGGTCAAGAATCGCATTGCAATCGCCCACTGAACTTGCGACCGGCTCTGCCATTGCCTGCTTTTTATCAGATGATCTCTTCTGCCCGCCGGCCTTTGACAATATTTTCTTCTCAATCCACTTTTTTACGAGTTTTACCGCTTTATCATCCTTAGGTATAACGGCTTCAAACTGCAGGAGTATCTCATTACTTTCGGTCCGCACTACATAACGATACATCAAATCAACTCCTTCGCTTCTTTGTGTGATCCCTTTACTGAATGGCAGGTTGATCTGGTGATAAGTATAATCTTTCTCTTCCTCACCCGGATTCTGCAACAGGCTTAACACACCTGCAAATGGTGCGTCGGGAGACTGTTGCCTGAGTTGCTTCAGCATCATCATCGTAGCAGAAACCTTTTGGCTGTTTGTTTGAGCTGACTTTGCAAGTTCGGGCGCCGGCGTGGAACCATTCTGCGGCAGGGATAGAAGCCGGTCGCCGGCAGTGGTTTCCGGTGGTTCATCAGAAGTGGTCGGGATCTGCTCGCATCCCGCTACCAGAGTTATGAACAGTGCAGTCATTAATACGGCTTGCGTGAAACTGTTTTCCATGTCTTGCTCATTGAATATAATGGTTTCCGGCTGGCGATCATACCCCGATGATACCGGTTTGAAAACAAGAGAGAGAGAGAGCAATTGTTACACCCCGGGAAAAAAAGAAATACACTGTTAATGTTTCAAATCCGCTTGATTGATTTGAGCTCTTTAATCGGGATCTCTTATCCCCGCTTTGTCCAAAAATCGATTCGTGCGCTAAACTGCTTATATACGTTCACCGGAAATTATGGGATGGTTACGAACCACAACTACAGCTTTGGCCCTGGAGGTAACACGTTTGAATGGTAAAGATCGTAATTTGCAGTCCCACAGGAAAAATAATAACCTTTTTCTATCTGCAATCAGCTATCATCAAAAGCTGTGCTATAGTTATTACATCACGATTAATCCGTCGCGGTTAAATTATGATCAAATAATCCGCCAACTGCAGGGTCTTCAATCAACTGATTTCCTTGTTCATCTGCATAATATTTGTAAGTAACCATAAAATAGGATGCGTAGGAAGCCCTTAAACCGAATCGCTTCTATATCTCTGTTAAAGGAAAGACTCACATGCCAACGGCTCATCCAAAAATTTTAGATAACCGTAAAAATAATTGAAATCTTGGCTATCCTATTTGTCGAAGGTTCAATCTCAAATTTAATATATCTGTATCCACCGGAAATATTTCCTTTTTTATTCTTTTGAAGATTCCCCTTTGGATCGGTTTCTAACACATATAAAGTTGCTTCTGTTCTTTTAGGCGAAAAATCTAACGCAGATATCAATTTGCCAGATATTTCATTCAGGCTCATGCCGACTTGAGTCTTTTTGCCATTTATCCTAAAAAAATGTTCGTCTGATGTAAAATCTATATTGCTTATTTTAAACGTTTTATTCTTAGGATAATAAAATTTTAATCCGGAGTAGCTTAAAATTTGTGTTTCAAAAAGAACTGTGCCATCTGCAGCCTTATCTTTTTGATTTTCAACATCTATTGGGTTACCTAATTGAGCAGTAACATGATCAATAGAATTTGAATCCATAACCTCAGCTAAGCGAAGAGTGTTATCTATTTTAATGTTTCGAAATACCTGATCAGATATATAGGGTAATACTCTGCCATCATATCCGAATGCTTCTTTGACAAGAGTTGTATCCTGTGCAAAGCTTGATGCGGAAAAAAATAATAAGATTGATATACTGAGTAGTTTTTTCATAACAATTATAAGAAATATTAGTTACAGTTTACAGGTGGAATAGAGTTGCCTTCTGAATCAAACTTAGTACTCAAATAAACTTCTGGATCAAAATGTGGCGCATTATTATATCCATGTTGTGGGACTTGTTTTCTCACTTCGATATGAACATGAGGTTCTGTATCTACTGCGTTACCTGTGTCACCTGTTTTACCAATAATTGAACCTGTTAAAACGGGTGCACCATTATTTACTGAGCGTGAATTTAAATGTGCATATAATACATATATAGTTTCACCCTCATAATCAGATTCAACTATTATATATTTTCCAAAAGTTTGAGAACTTGCTTCAGCTGAATATACAGTTCCATCAAACATTGAGTGTAACGAACCATCTAATGGAGACTTAATATCAAGTCCATTATGGGATGTTCCATCACTACGGGGAGCACCATAACGTCCTCCATCTATTCCTCGTAAGGGAGTAGGTGCTATTTCTGGTGATTCTACCGGATCTCCCACGCACGGCTCCGCTTCATCAACTGGCTCCTCACACCCCGCCGGCTGGTCAATCGCTCCGGGATCGCAGTCATCGTCGCTGCCGCCTCCGGGTCCTGCCGCACACTCGGTTAACCCGCAAACAAGAATTACTCCTCAGCCATTAACACAGTAATCCATTTT
>CAZFAJ010000164.1:0-4275 GCA_964517005.1 uncultured Balneolaceae bacterium
CCATTTTCATCAAAAACATACCGGGTTCCATCCTCTATTTCAGCTGATTCTGTGTATGTTCGGCTTTCAATCCTCTCGGGTGAGATGTCTATTTGATCGATATCAAGAACCACAAGAAAATCGTACGCTTTTGTGGAATCTTCCCGCGTATCGAAACTGAGCCAGTCACGGTTAATCGCATTCAGGCTTATTTTTCTGAGTTCGTAGTCAAAATCTTCCGGAAGGACTTTATCCGAATTATTCTCGATCGTAAACAGAACCTGGTTCGTACCAAGATAGCGTGATTCTTCAAGTTTTTCGTCCACATCCCGGTAGCTGTTGTAGATGCGGGTGATCTGTTGAAAATCTGCATATGCCATCCGGGCATTGTCGCGTCCTCCTTTTTCCAGCCGGGCCACTCCGCTTTCGTATAACAGCTCTGCCGCTCTGTTTTTGGATTCTATCACCTTCTCGTCATAGTCAACCAGTGTAAATTCCGCCAATACCGAAGAAGGCAGGGTTTTAATCCGGTTTTGCCTGTGATCAAGAATCGAGTAGAGTTCATATACTTCAATCCAGTTTTCAGGGCGGCCCTCTTTTTCAAGGAACCGGATGCGGTCGTGATCAAACGTGTTGGCCTTGGAGTAAGCCTCCTTTAAAACACGCAATTCTTTCCGGTCGGATGGTTTTTTCCGGAGATTATTCACAGATTTTTCGATGGCCCGGTCGTAGCTGCCTTTTTCAAGCAGTTTTTCAGATGAGTTGCAGCCCATAAAACTGAAAACTGCAAAAAGGAAAACAAAAAATAATGTCAGAGAGTGTTTGTAGTATCTATCCATAAATGCCTTTTTCTTTTTAAGATATTCCAGTATATATAAAGTGATTTGACGAAGATTTGTTACATTAAATATTTATATAATTGGTTTAAAACTGCACCTTAAAAACCAAATCCACTATCAGGTAGAGAACGGTAGTGATTACGAAGACCATCAGCAGATTGAAAATCACTCCAACCCGGGCCATTTGCGGTATGGTCACCAGGCCGCTTCCGAATACAATGGCATTTGGCGGGGTGGCGACAGGAAGCATAAAGGCACAGCTGGCACCCATTGCAGCCGGAATCACAAGTATCAGCGGATCATACCCCATCGCCAGCGCCACAGAGGCCAGTATGGGAATAAATGCAGCGGCAGTGGCTGTGTTGCTTGTAACTTCAGTGAGAAAAATAATTACCGCAAGAGAACAAAGTATCAGCAGGAAGATCGGCAGGAAATCAAACACCTGGAGAGATTGACCAATCCATTCGGCGAGGCCTGTGTCTGTAATCGCAGCTGCCAGGCTGAGGCCGCCGCCAAACAGTATCAGCACTTCCCATGGCAGTTTTTTTGCTTCATCCCACGTGATTATAAATTGCATCTTCTTGAAGTTCACAGGCAGCAGAAACATCAAAAAAGCACCAAAAATGGCAATCCCGGTATCTGATAAGTTGGGAATATATGATTCCAGAAGGGGCCGGAGTATCCAGAGTGAAGCGGTCAGCACAAAGACAGTCCCAACCAGTTTTTCGGCTTTGGTCATCGCACCTGCTTCCTCCAGGTGGTCCCTGATCAGTTCACGACCGCCGGGAATGGTCTTCAACTCAATCGGGTAAACCATTCTTGTAAGGATCAGGTATACAAGCGGCAAAGATACAATCACAAGCGGAAGCCCGGCCATCATCCACTGGCCAAACCCGATATTTACGTCATAATTATCGAGCATATACCCGGCCATCAGCGCGTTTGGCGGTGTCCCGATAAGCGTGGCAATGCCGCCGATATTACAGGCATAAGCCAGTCCGAGCAGCATCACGATGGCAAAATTGGTTTTCAAACTGGCATCTTCCATATGTTCACTCTTTTCTACCAACTCAATTATCGACATCGCAATTGGCAGCATCATCATGGCAGTAGCCGTATTGCTAACCCACATGCTCAGAAAAGCTGCAGATACCATAAAACCGATCACAATCGAACGGGGTTCTGTTCCAACAAACGACACGATATTCAGCGCAATTCGCTGGTGAAGATTGGTCTTCTGCATGGCCAGGGCAATGATAAACCCTCCCAAAAAGAGATAGATAAGAGGATTTGCAAATGGTGTCGTGGCATCAGAGACAGATGATACGCCAAGAACCGGAAAAAGAATAATGGGCAAAAGAGCAGTTGCCGGTATGGGGATCGCTTCGGTCACCCACCAGATTGCCATTAGCACTCCAACAGCCGCAACCCTCCACGCTTCCGGGTTCATCGATTCAGGATGCGGGATGAATAATATTACTGCAAAAATAAGAGGTCCTGCCAAAAACCCGATTCGTTTTCTTGAAAAGAATCCGTTCTCTGCGTTCTCAGACATCAGTTCTGATTTACAATTGGCAAGATAATTCTGCTTGGGTATTCTACCCAGTGATGAATGCTATTTGTTGCGGTAACACCCTCTGTTTCATCATAATTATTTCCGCCTGTATTCAGATTTCTGTCAAATCGCGGAAAATTGGAACTGGAAATTTCAATTCTAATCCGGTGCCCCTTTTTAAAAAAATTACTTGTAGACATCGGGGTCATTTTTACTTCATAAATCGTATCTTTTTCCATAAAAACTTCCCTGTCATATCCTTCCCTGTAGCGGACTCTCTGGATGGTTTCATCCAGGTTGTATGCTGTGCCATCAGGGTAGACATCAATCAGCTTTATCGTTACATCGGTATCTTTTACATTGGAAGAGAGATAGAGATACGCATCTATAAAGCCGCTGACTTCAATTCCCTCTTCAAGTGGTTCGGAAGTGTAAACCAGGATATCCTCCCGCAATTCCATCTCCTGCTGGTCAAACGCACCACCCTGAACGGCGTTCCCGGTACAGCAGACATTTCCGCCATGAGATGGAACCGGGTTCATCGGATCATAGGTAAACGTATCGGGCCGGTCAACCCGCGGCGCGCTGTCTGTCAGCACGCCGTCGCCCA
The DNA here is from genome assembly GCA_964517005.1 of uncultured Balneolaceae bacterium. GTDB lineage: Bacteria > Bacteroidota > Rhodothermia > Balneolales > Balneolaceae > CAYVBJ01. The sequence continues at coordinate 2,984 of CAZFAJ010000164.1, forward strand.
GTCTTGAGTTGGCATTTCCCCGGCTCTCCAGGTAATAGGTAGTCATTTCTGCATTTTTTGGAGGCCATACATCTGCTGTTTGCCACTCATTCATCCCCATTGTGTAATAACGCACTCTTGGGAGATCCTCCGTTATTCCGTTTTCTTCTCCCTTCAGCCAGTAATCAAACCAATCGTAAATCATCTCCGTGTACGGCAGAGTGGCATCACCCACATTTCGCTCACCGACAACGGTATTTTCAGTTGCTCTTGTGAAACCGCAATGGAGTGTCGGGGCAATCACCAGGTACTGATTTTCACGAACCTCCGGATCAGATGCATTTTCCCTGATGTGATTGAACAGAGCCAGGTTGGGTCCCGACGAGACATCATACCATGAGACAAACCAAAAAGAAGGAACACCAAAATCCATATCATCGTGGTAAAGGCCTCCCTGGTACCATCCTGGATCATCAGGCTTCCGGGTGATCATCTCTTCATAAATTCCTTCCGGGCCATTTACGTTTCGGATGATATCTTCGAGGGGAAGATGTGTGAGGGCTTCTGACCAGTCAACGGCCGGATATGTTGGTGCCATATCATAAAATCGTTGCAGCCGCAGCAAATCCTTCGTTGCTATTCCCTTTGGTAATTTTGGAGCCAGAGGGTCATGCTGCGTGGAGTAGAGCCAGGCTGTAAAGAGCATCTGCCCTGCGCCGCCGCGGTACCAGTTTCCCTGTTCATGAAATTCACCCACAGTTCCGATTCCAGCTCCATATCCCTGCGGCACCATCGCAGCGTGAGCAGGATGATTCAACGCTGCAACAGCCATCTGCCATTCAGCCGATGAAGAACAGCCCGGAGTTCCGATTTTCCCATTACTCCAGGATTGTTTTTCAAGCCATGAGAAAGCGTCATAACCATCGGTTAAAGGAGTTCCCAGTATATTCCAATCGCCCTCCGAAAAAAAACGGCCCCGTTCATTTTGAACCACATAGGCGTATCCCCTTTTAACAGCTTCATAAGCACTTCGCAGTGCCCGTTCGGAAAGCTCACCATTTCTGTACGTATTGAAGTTATAGGGTGTGCGGGAAAAGATAATCGGAACAGGTTGATCGGTTTTGGGACGGTAAATGTCTGTTGCAAGCCGGACCCGGTCGCCCATCGGCATCATCACCTTTTGCTCAATAATGGCAATCTCTTCCAGCTGCTCCAGTATATTTTGGTCCTGTGCCTGTAAAAACGTACTGATTCCGAAAATCAGAATGAATACGATGTACAATTGTTTTCTCATATTGCTGCCTTTTAGATTG
>CAZFAJ010000165.1:0-4254 GCA_964517005.1 uncultured Balneolaceae bacterium
GGTGACCGTATCCGGGATCTTTTTGATGCGCAGGTCACGGGAATCGTTACCTTCGATCACTCCGACAAAACCGAGCATTTTCAGTATATCTATGAGGACGGCAAACGGGTGCATCCACCAGGCAGGCCCTACGACAACGTCAGAGCCAAATTGATTCAGGAGCGGCAAAAACTGTTGTTTAATGAGAAAGCATCAGAAACGATGTCTGATATTAACGGGAAACCCTTTAAGCCTGTACCCGGTACAAGGATGGCTCAATCCGCCCTCTATGTCCCCATGTCGGTCGGAAAAGAGGTTTTGGGCTATGTCAGCCTTCAGAACCTGGATCGTGAACACGCATTCAGCGAGTCGGATGTGCGCCTGCTCAGCACCCTGATCAACAGTATGAGTGTTGCCATTGAGAATGCACGTCTGTTCAATGAAACTACCCGTCTTCTGAAAGAGACCGAGCAGCGAAATGCCGAACTGGCGGTCATCAACAGCGTGCAGGATGGCCTGGTACGTGAAATGGATATGCAGGCTATCTACAATCTTGTGGGAGAAAAAATCTGTGATGTGCTCAATACCCAAACGATGATCATCCGTACCTTTGATCACGAAGAAGGTCTGGAATACTGGCAATACGCAATAGAAAAGGGTCAACACATTGAGGTAGAACCGAGACCGTTCATCTGGGCAAATAAAATATTGATTGAAACCAAAGAACATCTTCTTATTAATGAGGATTATGAGAAGGTAGCGGTAAAATATGAAGGTACTGCGATAACAAAAGGATTGGCTCCAAAATCGGCTATTTTTGTTCCGATGATTGTAGGTGACACCGTTGTTGGGTCCGTCAGTCTTCAAAATGTTGAAGAAGAACACGCATTTAGTGAAAGTGATTTGCAGCTGATCAAAACACTGACCAACAGCATGAGTGTTGCCATTGAAAATGCGCGCCTGTTCAATGAAACCACCCGCCTGCTGGCTGAAACCGAACAGCGTGCTGCCGAAATGCAGACGGTAAACAACATCAGCCGGGCTCTCGTATCACAGCTTGAGTTTGATAAGCTGATTGAACTCGTGGGCGAGCAGATGAAAGAAACGTTTAAAGCAGATATTGTTTACCTCGCTCTGTACGACCGAAAAAGCAACATGCTTAACTTTCCGTACTATTACGGAGATGAACGACAGTCAAGGCCATTTGGAAATGGTATCACAGAAAAAATTATCCTGAAAAAAGAACCGCTTCTGATTAATCAGAATCTGGATGAAGCTTACCACAAAATAAAGGCGGAAAAAAAGGGTGAAATAGTTGAATCCTATCTCGGTGTTCCGATTATGGCCGGAAGTGAAGCCATCGGGGTTATCAGTGTACAGAGCAAGGAGCAGGAAAACCGGTTTAAAGAAAATGATCTGCGATTGCTCACTACCATTGCAGCAAACGTGGGAGTCGCCATGCAAAATGCAGAAGCTTATCAAAATCTCCAGGAGGCACTCACCGAGCTGAAGTCTGCCCAGGAACAATTGGTCCGCCAGGAAAAACTCGCTTCTCTCGGCCAGCTGACTGCCGGTATTGCCCATGAGATCAAGAACCCGCTGAACTTTGTGAATAACTTTTCGGAGCTGAGTATTGAGCTGATTGATGAGGTACGGGAGGAATTGATGAGTCAAAAGTCAAAAGTGAAAAGTGAAAAGGGCAATCCCCTCCCGGGAGGGGAATCCGGTAGTTATGATTCCAGTCTGATATTTGATATCCTCAATGATATCGAAGCTAATCTTAGCAAGATCCATGAACATGGTACACGGGCGGATGGAATTGTGAAAAGTATGCTGCTTCACAGCCGCGGAAAGAGCGGTGAACATATTCCTACGGATCTGAATAAACTACTGGATGAGTATGTTAAACTCTCCTATCACGGAATGCGGGCTGTAAACAAATCATTCAACATCGACATGCAGTTTAATTTTGATGAGACCGTAGGTGTGATGGACCTGGTTGCCCAGGATCTGAGCCGGGCATTTCTCAACATCATCAATAATGCGATGTATGCAACTTACGATTATTCGAAAACCAAAAATGATCATAAACCGGTTATCAAGGTAAGTACAAATCATACTGGAAATCGTGTTGAAATCAGAATTCGTGACAATGGGCCGGGAATTCCGGATGAGATACGTGAAAAGATATTTGAACCATTTTTTACCACTAAACCAACAGGAGAAGGTACCGGCCTTGGCTTATCCATGACGCACGATATCATCAAACTGCACCAGGGGAATCTGGATGTGGAAACGGAACCTGGTTCGTTTACTGAATTTATCATTACACTTCCAATTACAAACCAATCATAAAAACGAATAATGAAAATACTTGTTGTAGATGACGAAAAGGATGTGGAAATGCTGTTTCGTCAGAAGTTCAGAAAAGAGATCAAAAACAGCCATCTTGAATTGGTTTTTGCATTTTCAGGTCAGGAAGCTCTCAATCTTCTGGGAAATTCACACCCACCGGATGTAGTTTATGTTTTTTCAGATATCAATATGCCGGGTATGACTGGACTGGAACTGCTCGATGAGATTAAAACCAAATATCCTCAAATTAATGTCAGCATGATTTCTGCCTACGGCGACAGCGAGAATTATAATAAGGCAATAAAATCAGGTGCCAAAGAATTTTTTACAAAACCTATCGACTTTGAATCACTCAGGGACGAGATCAATAACCTCATTGAACAAAATAAAAATTAACGACTATGAGACTGCAAAACATAATGGTAGTGGATGATGAACCGGATCTTCAGATGCTGATTCTTCAGAAATTCAGAAAACAGATTCAAAACGATACCTATAAATTTTATTTTGCAGAAAACGGTGAGGAAGCCATTAATCTACTCAAAGAGAAAAGCGAGATCTCACTGATATTGACAGATATCAACATGCCGAAGATGGACGGCCTAACGCTTCTGCAAAAGCTGCAGGAAACAGAAAATCCGGCCCTGAAAACAGTCATTGTTTCGGCTTATGGCGATATGGAGAATATACGTACAGCCATGAACCGGGGAGCCTTTGATTTCATCACAAAACCGATCGATTTTAAGGATCTTGAACTGACCATTGAAAAGGGAATCCGTGAGATTTCCCTTCTTTATGAATCACTTCAGCAAAAGAAACAATTGGATGCCGTACAAGTTGATCTCGACACCGCCGCACGTATTCAGCAAAAGATGCTCCCTCAGGATTTCCCGGCATTCCCCGACCGGAACGAATTTAACATTTATGCCGAGATGCATACGGCAAAAGAGGTTGGCGGCGATTTATACGACTTTTTTATGCTCGATGAAAACCGGCTTGGTTTTATTATCGGGGATGTCTCCGGAAAAGGGATTCCTGCATCCATCTATATGGCGGTATCGCGAACTATGCTCAGAGCCATTGCATCCCAAATTGATGATCCGGCAGAATGTCTTTCTACCGTTAACAAAATGCTGATTCCGGAAAGTGATCTCACCACATTTGTAACCGTTTTTTACGGAGTTCTTGATACACGCAACGGCCACATTCAATACGGTAACGGGGGCCATAATCTGCCATACATCATCCGCGCGGACGGATCTATTGAAGAGGTTGAAAACACGGGGGGCCTTTTGCTGGGAAAAATAGAACCTATAGAATTTGAAACGAAAGAGCTTCAGCTTGCACCGGGTGAAAAAATCGTTCTTTTTACCGACGGCGTTACGGAAGCCATGAACGAAAACGAAGAGATGTACGATGAAGAGAAACTGATCGAATACCTTGCCGGCCGCAATGAAGACAGCCTGAACAAACTTCTGCGCGGCGTAATTGTGGATGTTCTCAAATTTATGAACAAAGCCGACCAGACTGATGACATCACACTGCTCGCCATGGAGTATGCAGGTAAATCAGAATGATCCGGTAAATGCATTTTCGGTTGGAAGATCAGCAGGCAGAATCAGATTTCCAATCCAAAATGGACTCTGAAAGAGTCCAACATTAGTAGCCCCCGACACAAATTCATGTATGGGGCAGGCGCGGGCGAAACCCATGGGGATTAAACATCGCCCCAGCGAATCCCGAAGCAGAATTCAGATCAACGCTCACATTGATATCGAAGGATTCTTTGGAAGGGTACAATTGCAATAGCTCAGAACAAAAACGGACTCTGAAGGAGTCCAACAAAAATAGCCATGGGTGAAACCCGTGGAAAATGAGCGTAGCACCACCAAATCCCAAGGCAAAATTCACATCAACGCC
>CAZFAJ010000166.1:0-4235 GCA_964517005.1 uncultured Balneolaceae bacterium
TAGATGAACGTTTGCGACAGCATAACGCAAATCAAAGTCCACATCCTTTTCGAGATTCTTCAATTTTATTTTTTATGAGTCAGTAGCAGAAGCTGATTTTTTTTGAAAAAATTTCAAATCGAATGACCACTTTCCGCCGCCTTTTATCATCAAAAATAAACTACCCAGCCACATGGCCCAGTCGGTTCGCATTTCGTGAGCCATACTAAGGAAGCCATAGCTTCTTAAATCACGTAATACAAACGGTCCAAAACTTTCTCCAAATGCGATAGGTATTTTTGTAACGAGAATTGCTACTGTCATGATGCAAAATGTAGTAAATGCTCCTATGCGGGTAAACAGACCAGCCAGTATTAATATTCCTCCCAAAACTTCAAAAATGCCAACAAAATTACCAAACACTTCCGGTGCCGGGAATCCCATACTTTCGAAGCGCCCGGTTCCACGCGTAGCAGGATAGAGAAATTTTTGAATTCCTTCAGAGAGAAATACAGATCCAACCATTATGCGAATCAGAATAGTTGTAGTGGAATTATCAGTGCTGAGGATTTTTTGAAACATGATTTATTTTTTTCGTCAGGATGCAAGCCTTTTCTTTTATCAGTTTTTGGCAATGCTATATTATTTAAAAAATTAAAATCATCTTCTAAAAAATGTATAAAAAGACAGAATCCTGAACTTTTTCTTATACTATCCCTCGCTTGTCATCAAAAAGAGAGGCTGCATCTCAAATCGTTTATAAAATGGCCGTAAACGCACCGTATTATAGTGCTTTTTCACGTTTACCAGTTTCTTCTGGCTGGTTACAATACCGATCGGAATATTGTCGTACCGGCCGTTTTTCAATACCACCAGGCGGCCATGAATGTTAGATAAAATCAGATCCAGAGCCAGGTTACCGTACGCCATGGGCACAATGGAGTCTATGGCATCCGGGTCCCCGCCTCGAACCATATAACCGAGCTTTTGATTTATCACATTAATCTTCTTTCCATTGTTGTATTTGGCGGAGCGGTTTTTCAGCTCTTCTGAAACCAGATCGCCAATTCCCCCCAGCTTTTTATGGCCATATGCATCGGTAGTTGAATCTTTAAATACCATTTCACCACCTTCGAACATGGCCCCTTCCGACACGAGAACCATAGAGTAATTACTTGGATTTTGCTTGCGGTCATATACCAACAAATCCGTAAGCGTCTCCATATCAAACTTATACTCGGGAATTACACAACGGTTTGCCGCTCCGGCCATGGTCGGAAGCATGGCAGTAAAGCCTGCATATCGGCCAAATACTTCCATTACCAGAAAACGTTCATGAGATCCTGCTGATGTTCTGAGATTGTTTGCAAGAGAGATAGTGCGGGTTACACAGGTGCTGAAGCCAATGCAATAATCAGATCCGGGAACATCATTATCCATGGTTTTCGGAATGGCAACAACTTTTACTCCCTGGGTATGTAAATGAACACCATAGCTGAGTGTATCGTCGCCTCCGATTGGAACCAGGTAGTCAATATTCAGAAATTCAAGATTTTTCAATACTTCCGGTGTGAGGTCATTCACTTCATCATTATATTCATCTTTTAAATGCTCCGGTACATTTTGTTTCTTGACATTACTTGGCCTTGTGCGGGATGTATGAATAAACGTACCGCCGGTTCGTCCGGCACGATTTACAATATCTTCTGTCAGTTCAACAAAATTATTACTGTTATCTGCTTTTTTATCCCGGATGATGTCAATAGCACCGGCCCAGCCACGACGTATTCCAATTACCTTATATCCCTCAATCCTTGCACGGATGGTTACAGCGCGGATTGCAGGATTCAGGCCCGGTACATCCCCGCCGCCTGTCAAAATTCCAATTACACCTTTTATTTTTTTTACATTCGCCATGGTCAGGTTCGTTTAGTTTTTATATTACTGATGGTTATCTCATCACAATATCCATAATTGACAGGAAAAATGTAGAATGAAAATGAATTTATCATTAAAATCATGAATAAATGTAATTTGTCACTCATTTTAAAGACCAAAAAAGCTATTGAGCAGACAATTGATAAAAAAACATGATATACTTTCTTGTAGTTACCAATAAGATCCAATATACATCCTGCAGAATCCAAATTTTAATCCTGTAATCAATTATAATCCATGCGTGAAATTTTATTGGTAGCCGGAGGCGGAGCACTGGGATCTGCTTTACGGTATTTGGTTTCTATTTACACTCCTCTTCTTTTTGGAAAATCAGCTGTATTTACCGGAACAATGATTGTTAACATAACAGGTTGCCTGCTCATCGGATTTCTGATTCAATGGATGACAATACAGAATTTCATGGATACTGGTTTCCGCCTGTTTTTGCTGGTTGGATTTTTGGGTGGATTTACCACATTTTCAACGTTTGGGCTTGAAAGTACCGAGCTGATGATAAATGCAACAGACCGCTTTTTTTTGTATGTTGGCATGCATTTTTTGCTGGGAATAGGTGGTGTTTGGATCGGCATAAAAGCAGCCGGATATTTTTTTCACTGATTCCTGTAAATAGAAAATTGTGAATTAAATAATCCACGAAGTTATGAGAAAACAGATCGGTTATTTCACCAGGAAATTCGGTGACCCGGTAACACGCCGCAGAATTTATACCGGAGCTCTGCTGGCATTGGTAATTGCCGGTATCTATTATTCGGGAAGGTTTCCTGAACAGGATGGCCATTTTGGATTTTGGTCGGTTATGCCGCCACTGGTAGCCATTGTGCTTGCTTTCTGGACACGTGAAGTAGTAAGCGCACTTTTTATTGGAATTTGTCTGGGCGGAGTGATTTCGGGCGATATCAATATTGTTCAGAATTTTCTGATTCCATCCATCGGCACCGAAAGTTTTGCGCTTATCTTAATGGTTTATCTCTGGGCACTGGGTGGATTGATTGGAATCTGGACACGCACAGGGGGCGCTGAGTATTTTGCCAGATGGGCCGGTGATCTGATTATCCGCGGACCAAGATCGGCCAAGTTTTTCACCTGGATCATGGGGCTGGTTTTCCATCAGGGCGGTACCATCAGCACCGTTCTCACCGGGGCAACCGTTCGGCCTGTATCAGACCGGCATGATGTATCACACGAAGAGCTTGCCTACATGGTTGATTCAACCGCCTCTCCTGCGGCAACCCTGATTCCTTTTAACGTCTGGCCTTTTTATGTAAGCGGACTGGTAATCGGAACACTTCCCCTTTTTGAGACAACTCAGCAAGGAGTTGCCTTTTTCTTCTCAGCAATCGCATTCAATTTTTACGCGGTATTTGCGATTCTGATTACATTGCTTTTTGCATGGGAGCTGCTGCCGTTTGTGCCCGGAAAGAAAATGCGCGCAGCTATTGAGAGATCTCGTGAAAGCGGTGAACTCAACAGGGCGGGTGCAAATCCGATGGCGGCAGATGAACTCACCGTACAGAAAATACCGAAAGGTTATCAGCCGGGCCTGATCGATTTCTTCGGGCCGATCGGTGCGCTTCTGGGTGTTGCGATCATCCCTTATGTCTATACCTATTTTATTCTGGGCAGAACTGACGACCCGACACTTCTGATAGCAGAAGCGTTTGTACTTGCGGTATTAGCCGGGTTTTTCATTGCCATCGGCAAGGGGATGAAGCTTCAGGATACCATCGACGGGTTTATTGACGGCTGTAAAGGCGTTACCATCGGTGCAATCATCCTGGCACTTGCAGTAACCCTGAAAGAGGTGGCCGAAGCCGTTGGCACGGCTGAATATGTAGTAGCTATGATTGGTGATGTGATTCCACCTGCCGCACTGCCCGGAAGCCTTATGGTTCTCTGCATGCTGATTGCTTTCTCTACCGGAACATCCTGGGGAACCTATGCAGTGGTTTTTCCTGTAGCTGTTCCGCTTGCCTGGGCGGTTGTACCCGACACCTTCTTTCTTACACTCTGCTTCGGAGCGGTGATTGGAGGCAGTGTTTTCGGGGATCAGTGTTCGCCCATATCTGATACAACCATACTTTCATCCCTTGCCACCGGTTGCGATCTCATGGATCACGTTTATACACAGTTCCCTTTAGCGTTTGCCGCCGGCCTTCTGGCGATGTTAACCTACGCAGCACTTGTGATTGCGTTTGTTTGATAGTTCAACTAACAAAAATAATCAAAGAAACTGCATTTAATTGGATGAAGCTTGATTTTCAGAAAGACTTGTGTAATTAATGATGGCGGGATGGGGC
>CAZFAJ010000167.1:0-4191 GCA_964517005.1 uncultured Balneolaceae bacterium
GCCTTGTCTTTCGGAATTCCTGTGCAGGTCGGTCAATACGTGCAGTCCCGTCATAGTTTTAATATATCTTACGATCATAAATTGTAGTCTATTCTGTCGGCAGGCTTCCACGATTCTATCTTATTGTCAACGCTGACCTTTTAACCAGCTTATCTACTCAAAAACGATTTAAACCGGCCTCCCCAATGATTGTTATTCCGGTTATTAGGGTTACCGTTCTCATCAAGCAAGGCGTTCTGATAATCCGGGTTTCGAACCCAGAGCCAGCCCAAAGTTGGAATCTCTTCTTGGAATACGGCATCAAGAAAAGGCTCAACCGGCATAAGTTCCGTACTATTCACCACACCAACTTCGCCAAAAATAATGGCAAATCCGTTATTTTTCAGGGCTGATATACGGCTTCTTATCACATTTATAGTAGTCCCGTTTAGCCATTGTTCATATGCGTGCAAATCAAAAACGATGTTATCTTGTACTGCCAGCAACTCGCTTCCTTTGTTTAGAATGGCTTGCTCAGACTGTCCCTGACCGTTGCCTTGAACCACAATAATATTATAAAAACCGTCAACAGACCGCAGGTTATTTACCATATCAATGTGATCAGAAAGCCACCTTTCATCTGTATATCCGTTTTCATTATTGTAGTGATACGGCTCATTCCAGAGATGGATCCAAACATCCGGTTGATTTTTAAAATGTTCAGCTATTTCCCGTAATTTCGTTTTATAGGAGTTGTAAAACGGCTGGTCCGATGGGTTCAAACCGGTCAAGAGAATCTGTTCACCCGAATTGTCAACCCAGCCAAACGGCGACAGAATGGTAACCAAATTTTGAGATCGATTCCGTTCAGCGATCGTTTGCAGAGGATGCAGCCAGGCTCCATCACTCGCTTGTACCGGTCCGCCGGTTACAGGCTGTTCCCTGAGATTTCCAATAAACTCTCTTACAATACCAACATTCCATGATGCCATCTCTTCAGGATTTTCCGGGCCAAAAATATTCATGGCATTTACACCATTCCTCAGAAAGGGCTTATTATTCAGTAATATATTTCCGCCATCAACCTGGTATGGATATGATTCCGGTATAGAAATAAAATCAACAGACGATTCTGTGTCGGTTTCGGCGGAATCCGATACACCACAGCTTACCATCCAAAACAGTAACAGAAGTGCTGTCAACAGATGCAAAAAAATATTTTTAAAAAACATTGCTTTATTAAATACACAAAAACTATTTTTCCATACCATAGTCTAATAATACAAAACTTGCAGGCCGAACGATATTGAATCTATTGAATCGGATCTCTGAATAGTCTGCTTTTTTAAAAACCATCTATCAAGATTATTTACCGCTCTTCAAAAAATGAAAGTGATATGAATACACGCGTGGGCTCTCTCCGGTAAAATTTGATAATTCAACTAAAATAATATCTACTTTAAGTGCTTACCTAATTTAGTGATCCACTCCACATCTAATCTGGAAATTTCACAAAAGATTAATTGAGATTTCCAGGATTTGAAGTCCGGAACGGATTACTACTCTGGCATTTTGTTATACGATTGGATGCTGGCTACCAGGCGTATGCCATTGGTGCTTCCCCACCGGGCCCTGGAAATATCTCATCGAGTTTTTTGAGTACTTCTTCATCCAGTTGAATACTTGCTGCCCGAACGGCACTTTCCAACTGTTTAACAGTTCTTGGCCCAATAATTGGTGCTGTCACAATCGGATTATGAAGTAACCATGCCAATGCAACCTCTGCAGGCGGATGACCAATTTTTTTACATAGAGTCTCGTATTGCTCAAGTTTATCCCGTTTTGCTTCCAGCTGCTTGAGATGCTCCTCATCAGTACGCCTTCCTTCTTTATGTTTCTGTAGTGCACCACCTAAAAGTCCTCCGGCTAACGGGCTCCAGGGGATTAACCCCAATCCATAATGCCTGCATGACGGAATCACTTCCAGTTCAATCATTCGGTTATCGAGATTGTAAATACTCTGCTCGCTGACCAATCCCAATATACCGCGTTTAGATGCTTCCTGGCATGCGGTAGCAATATCCCAACCTGCAAAATTACTTGAACCCACATATACAACCTTCCCTTGCTTTATTAATGTATCAAAACTTTGCCATGTCTCATCCCAGGGACAATCATGGTCAATATGATGCATCTGATACAGATCAATCCTATCGGTCTGCAAGCGTTTTAAGCTGCCCTCACAATGCTTCATAATTTTATACGCACTCAGGCTTCGTCCATCACTGTTCACTTCAGGTAAATTTGCTTTGCGATCCACAGGATTGTAGACTTTTGTTGCTAAAACAACTGCATCTCGCCGCCCACCGCCTTGTGCAAGCCATCGTCCTATTATTTCCTCTGTATAACCATGCTCTTCAGACCAGCCATATACATCCGCTGTATCGAAAAAATTGATACCCAATTCCAAAGCCCGGTCCATGATTTTGAAGCTATCTTCTTCGCTCGTATGCCAACCGAAGTTCATTGTTCCAAGGCAAATATTACTGACAAGTACTCCGTGTTTTCCAAGTCTCTTATGTTTTACACTCATAATTCTTTCTTTTTTATTGAATTTTTAAAATGAATTTATTTTTATCTTACCAATTCGTTAGCATTAATTTTGCTATCGGATGCAGTATTTCTTGTCTGAAGTCTTCGTTGTAATCTGAATTTGCTAAAATCACTAATCCCATTTTCTCTTCAGGTATCATTAGCAAATAGCTTCTGTATCCTTTATCACCGCCATAGTGGCCAATCGTTGTATTGGAATCTATACTGCTTAATTGAAATCCTAATCCAATATAAGGGTATGAACTAACACTCGCTTCAAGCATTACGGAAAAATTACGATCGGGCTGATTGCTTTCTACTGATTTAAGAAATGAAATCATCCATTTACTTAAGTCACGTGAAGATGAATTAAGCGTACTGCTTGGTGCATGCTCCCTTGTGTATGGATAGGTTTCAAGAGTATATACTTTTTTGGTTAATAGTTTTTTAGAATGAGGTGAGGTTTTAATGGAATCAGGAATTTCAAAATATCTGAAATCACTATTGTGCATTCCGCTTGCATCGAAAATATTCTCTTTTACATACTCTTCGAATGAGGTTTCAGATAGCTTTTCAACAACATAACCCAGGATGTTATATGCCATACTACTGTAATTGTATTGGGTGCCGGGCTGCGAATCGAGGGTAAGTTTAAGGCCCGAAACATATTCTTTGAGGCTGGTTTTTGATTGATTGTTATTTTTCCAACGGTAATTAGACACATCAGGCAGGCCGGATGTATGATTTAGAAGGGTTTTAATGGTTATATCTTCAACTCTTCTATCTTCATATCTTAATTCGGGTACGATGTTCACAAGTTTTTCATTCAAAGAGATATCGTTTTCTGCAAGGAGCATGATCACAGCTTGAGCAGTAAATAATTTACTGATAGAAGCGGCATGAAAATTTGAGGTTTCTGTAACCGGTTCCGGGTTCTCGATACTTTTCAATCCATATCCTTTAGCGTAAACGATCGAGTCGATTGCTACCAAACCAATGGATAATCCGGGAATGTTATAGTTGTTCATTTTACCGGCCACAATAGAATCTACTTTTTCAGCAAAACTATCTACTGATTGATTCATCTCAATATCTTGTTGAAATCCTATATTTGAACAAGATTGCAGAGTCAAAAAGGATAGGATAGTAATTATTGATAAGGTTGTTTTCATTAGATTACAGTCAACGTGGATTGTATTTTGGCTTACGGTTCACGGCTAAAAACGTTGTGGCATTTCGAAACAGTTGGGGATTTTTTGCCCTTACTTTTCAGTTTAGCACTGACCTTTGATTTATACTTTTATTTTCGGTTAATCAATTAAACTCCAATTTCTTATAGCCGATGCTATGCCACGTAATTATTTTTTCAATTCCAATATCTTTAAATTCATTTCCTTCATAAAAATTATTGTAAAAATCGTTTCTATCTTTTGGATAGTCGATATCATAATCACTTGGAACTCCTATAATTTCATATATATTTCCATTTGAATCGCTATAAATTTCATTAGATAGGCTAAACTCCCAGCCATTGGGTAGATTTTTCCATAAAATTTCAGAAAATATTCCATTTGTTGAAGAGCCAAAACGTTTAATTTCAGGATAAGCCATCGTGCCAAG
>CAZFAJ010000168.1:0-4138 GCA_964517005.1 uncultured Balneolaceae bacterium
AGAGTTTGGTCTGGTCGATACCGACCTGGTTAAACTGACCGGCCAGTGTTTCTATGGCTGAATCGATAGTGTCAATAAATGAATTAAACGCAGCCGATGTAATATTTGCAGAATCAACAGTCAATTCGTCTCGCGGAGCATTAGCTGCAGCGGTTGTTGTAATAACATCGGTTGGGGTAGCTTCACCATCATTAATAGCTACTCCATCTCCAAAAAGAGTATTCACGGAAATGGCGCTGAGTGTTACACCAAGTGTATCCCCAGAAGCTTCTCCTACCTGAAAGGTAAGGGCTGTATCAACTAAGGCACCTGCGCCATCATCTCCTCCAAGCAGTTCAATACCCTGAAAAGTTGTACTCTCTGCAATACTGTTGATTTCGTCTGCGAGAGCACTTATCTGGTCACCGATAAATTCCCTTTCTTTATCGCCCAGCGTATCATTGGCACCCTGGACAGCTTTGGATTTCATATCCACCAAGATATCCATAACTGAATTCATTCCTGTTTCGGCGATATCCAGTACGGACTTGGCATCTCCGACATTTCTCACGGCCTGGTCGAGACCTTCGATCCTGCTTGTCAGTTTGGAAGCAATGGAGAACCCGGCGGCGTCATCTTCTGCCCGGTTGATTCTCAAACCGGTAGAGAGCTGAAGTTGTGTATCGCCCAGTTTACTGTTTACTTTGTTCAGTGAACTCTGACCCTGAAGGGCCTGTAGATTTGTGTTTATTTGACTGATGTTAGACATAATGAGTTACCTCGATTGATTTTTGATTTTGCATGGCTTGCACGCATTTGATACACTTATCGAAGCAGACAAGGCAGATCTTAAATTTTTTTTGAAATTTTTTATTGATTCCCAAGTAATTGATTTTGTTTAGGTTGGTTTAGTTATCAAGCTTCGGAATAATTTTTTTTATTAAAAAATTTTAATAATTAAAATCTAATTCCTACATTCATTAGAACTTTCTAATATAAATCAATCTACGACAACCTATGGAGCTCCGCGCGAACCCCCTGACCAAGGTGGCTCAAAAACACCCGGTCCCGTATCTGAAATTGATAAAAAAATATAGATTTGAGAGCGAGAGATTATTTGTAGCAAGACAGTTTAAATTGGATACAGATCTGTTTGTTGCTGGAATCAGGGATCAGCTCAAAGTGATTAACAGCAGGTTTGATGCCGCCAGATCGTGTGTATTTATAAGTTGTGAAACCGATGAGCTGATTGCCGGGGCAGGAGATTCCTCAGTCTCCTTTTCAGTTGCCAAAAAAGATGAGTTAAAATTGTTCAGCGGCAACAGAATTATCACAGAATCACAGATCATACAACCGCTGGTTTTTAACAGTCATGTGATTGGTTTTTTACTAATTCTATGCGAAACAGAATCTGCTGACAGCAGGCTGCTGAGTTTGGCCGAAGCATATGGCGAACTAATTCTGAAGGAGCTGGAGTTATCTGTTAACAAAAAGGCACTGGATCTTTTTTCAAGCCAGGTGGCAAGGCAGAAGAAGGCATCCATCAGCAATGAAAAGCACAATCAGATTGTAATGAAGATGGCGGCTCATGATATGTCATCTCCGTTAAATGCGATTCACGGCTATCTTGAAATGATTGATACCTGTCTTAATAAAACCGATGATCTTGAAGCTGTAAAAAAATATCACCGGCAGATTTCAACCGGTATCCATGATATATCTGCAATTCTTGCACAGTTTGAGGATATTACGACAATTAAATCCAGTAACGACAGATCGCAGAAAGTGGTTGTGAATTTGAACTGGATGTTGCAAGAGATCTCTGATTTCTTTTCAGAAAAAGCAAAAAGAAAAAATCTTCAAATGATCTGCGAACTGCCGGATAAACCGTCATTTGTACGTGCTGATATCATAAAGCTGAAACGAACGGTTGTGAACCTGGTTACAAATGCAATCAAGTACTCGGATAAGAAGGGTGAAGTACGGATTGAACTTACGAAAGAGGAGGGAACTGCTGTAATAAAAGTTATTGACCAGGGAATCGGTATACGTCCCGAGAAGCAAAAGGAAGTTTTTGAACCATTTTTCCAAGTTTACGAAGATACCCATAAGAAGGATCCAAGCTCTGTGGGGCTCGGTCTCTACATCGCTTCTAATTTTGTTAAACAGATGGGCGGCCGAATGGATCTTGAAAGTAAGCCTGATATTGGCAGCTGTTTTTACATTTATCTGCCAGCCGCGGAAAGGAATGAGGTGGAACGAATGTAAATGATTTTTATCTGACCCGGTTTATAATGAAAATGTATCAATTACAGTTTAAATAACCAGAATTGTTTTTCCCGGCCGGCTGCCGCCTAAACAGAACCGGTATAAAGAGCACCTACAGGATCTCTGTATTTGCTTTGGTTGTTCGAATACAAACTATTTTTCCTCTCAATGAAGTCTGCCACATCTTTTATGTGATTGTGCAGTGGATTAAGCATACTAATACCAAGTTCTTTTCTCATTTCAACAATGATCTGGTGGACAGCATCGGAAACTCCGGTCTTTTTCAGAATCAAGAAGGATCTGCCCGAATTTGCCAAAAGGTTTTCAATAAATTCAGTAATTAAAGAGTGGTATTTGTCTACATTCTGATCATAGTTAGAATCCGATTCACTCTTTCGTTTTTCAAGTTCCTTCTGGAAGAGTGATTGAAATGACAATGCTGACGATGAGCGTAATACGCGAAGATTTTCCGGTAATACATTTTTGCTGACCCGCAGTGTTGTCTTTTCCGTGGGTTTAATCTGGTCCGTTTTCATATAGATTTTAATTGTAGTTCGAAAAAATTTTCTTGTTCTTTCTGAATTCCACAATGTACTTATCGATCTCTCACAGCCAGACTTAAATTTAATTTTTTTACCGTAAACCGGATTTTGTCATCATTCCGCTAATACTTCTGAAACTTTTTTTGCAGCATCTTTCAGAAGTACGGCTGAAATGACATTCAGATCACTTTTGTCAATGATCTTTTTGGCTTCTTTGGCGTTGGTTCCCTGAAGACGTACGATAATTGGAACTCCTTCTACCTTTCTGGCAATTTCAGAGTCTTTAATTGCTTCGATCACACCATTGGCGACTCTGTCACATCTTACAATTCCGCCAAAAATATTGATTAAAATCGCCTGGACATTCTGATCTTCAAGAATAATCCGGAACCCGTTTTTTACGGTTTCAACATTCGCTCCGCCGCCAACATCCAAAAAGTTGGCCGGTTCACCGCCGGAAAGCTTGATGATATCCATTGTGGCCATGGCCAATCCGGCACCATTTACCATGCACCCGACGTTACCATCCAGCTTAATATAATTCAGGTCAAATTTGGAGGCTTCCAGCTCCAGCGGGTCTTCTTCCGATTCATCACGCATCCCGGCAAAATCCTTGTGTCTGAAAAGCGCATTATCATCAAACGTTACTTTTGCATCCAGTGCTGAAACATCATCACTTTTGGTCAAAACAAGCGGGTTGATCTCGACGAGACCGGCATCCGTATCCTCATAACATTTATAGAGAGCCTGAATAAATTTAACAGCTTTTTTAAATGCGTCTCCTTCAAACCCAAGCGCAAAAGCAAGGCGCCGCGCCTGGTTAGGCTGGATGTCCATTCCGGGTTCAATCCACTCCTTGATAATTTTTTCAGGCGTTTCCTCCGCTACTTTTTCGATTTCAACTCCTCCTTCGCTGGAAACCATAATCACATTTTTACTTTTGGCACGGTCAAGCAAAATGCCCAGGTAAAACTCCTTCTCTATATCCACACCGTCAGTCACATAAATTGTTTTCACCTTCTGCCCCTCATCACCGGTCTGGATAGTAACCAGCGTATCACCGAGCAGAGATTCAGCAGCTTTACGAACTTCCTCAATTGTTTTACACAGGATCACACCCTTAGCTCCATTCTTTTTGGTTCGCCCCTTACCACGTCCGCCTGCATGTATCTGGGCTTTCACAACAAAAAGAGATGATCCCTTCTCTTTAATTTTGCTTGCAATATCAACCGCTTCGTCCACTGTAGTGGCCGCTTCACCGGCGGGAACAGGTACATTGTATTTTTTCAGAATTTCTTTTGCCTGATACTCATGAATTTTCATTTTTTAAATGCAATTTTTGAATTATA
>CAZFAJ010000169.1:0-4134 GCA_964517005.1 uncultured Balneolaceae bacterium
CCATGATGATTACTGTGGTGATTCCGATCATTGCAAGATTGCAGCCGGGTGATCCGGCACGGATCAGTATTGCTCTTTCGATCCCGTTTGCCGCAAACATTGGCGGCATGGCTACCCCGATTGGCACGCCGCCAAATGCAGTTGTTATCGCCGCCCTGAATCAACAGGGGCAGGCCATTACATTTAGCGAGTGGATGATGTACGCTTTTCCGCTGACCCTGATTATGCTCCTGTTTTCCTGGATTCTTCTTCTGAAGATATATCCGCCGAAAACCGATCGAATTGAAATCGATATGAAAGGCAAACTGATGAGCACAGTTTCTGCAAGGTTACTGTATATTACCTTCGCCGTAACCGTTTTATTGTGGGTAACTGAAAGTTATCACGGTATTAAAAGCGGAATTGTAGCTCTCATTCCCGTCGCAGTTCTCACACTAAGTAACAGCTTCGAGAAAAAAGATATCCGGAAACTTCCCTGGGAAGTTCTATGGCTGATTGCCGGAGGTATTTCCCTTGGCATTGCGCTTAAAGATACCGGTCTTGCAAACTGGATGGTTAGTCTTGTGAGCTGGGATCAGCTCGGTTCACTTGCCCTGCTGGCAACATTTGGAATCGTAACTTTAGTTATGTCAAACTTTCTGTCGAATACTGTAACAGCATCACTTCTTATCCCCATTGCAATTTCCATGGCTGTGTCCGGGGTTTTTGAAGGAATGTTTGGAATGCTTATGGTTGGACTGGTTGTGGCTTTAAGTGCAAGCTTTGCAATGGTTCTTCCCATCTCAACACCACCGAATGCCGTTGCCATCAGCACCGGTGTAATCGAAACCAAACATATGGCACTGGCCGGCCTGGTTATCGGCCTCGTGGGAGTACTGCTGGTGATCGTTTTCTCATTTGTTTATTGGCCATATATTCTATAAATAACCTGTTATGAAAAAAAATATCTATATACTTGTTGTGGAAGATGAACCCGATGTGCTGGATTCTATCGTGCGTGACATTGAAGAGTTCGAAAGCCGGTTTCCAATTGAAATGGCTGATACTGCCGAGGAAGCCAAGGATATTATGCGTGATATTCTTGACGAGGGTGATCAGATCGGTTTAATACTTTGTGATCATGTGCTTCCGGCGCAGAATGGTGTGGATCTTCTGATTGAGATGCAGAAAGATGAACGCACTAAAAACGTAAAAAAAGTTCTTATTACAGGACAAGCGGGGCTCGAAGAGACTGTGAAAGCCGTAAATGAAGCTGATCTTGAACACTACATCGCAAAACCCTGGAAGAAGAATGAACTCGTGGATATCGTAAGAAACCAGCTCACGGATTTTGTCATAGAGCAGAGTGTAAATCCGCTTCAATACATGAGTGTGCTCGATCAGGAACGAATCGCCGAAAGTATTCGCCATGGCGGTGATATTACGGATACCTGAACATCTGAACTCGCGGGGAAACCGCCTTTTAAGATTACTTATAAAATGAACTACCCCGAGGCAAAGCCATCGGGATATCAAAACAGGAATTGAAGGTACGCAAAAATGATTTTAGGTATTAATAACTCACCCCCGTGCCCCTCCCGGGAGGGGATAAATGGTATTTTTGCGTACCTTCGATTCTTATCGATTTCGACCCAGAGGGTCGGGGAATCAGACCACTTATTCATTAAAGGTTGATTATGAAATTTTCATTTGGTTCCAAGTGGCTCGAAGACCGAACGGAGGTCATAGAGATGATGCGTTCTGTGATTGACCGGGATGTAAACTCAGATCTTTTTTTGCAGAATTATAAAGAGGGTGATGTTCTTTTTGAGGAGGGCGATGCCCTTAATCATATTTACATACTTTTGGAAGGCATCATTCAGCTTTATAAAATCAAGCCTTACACCGATAATCAGTTTCCGGTCAGCCGTCTGCAGCCGGGTGCATTAATAGGGATTATTGCATTTATAACCCACTATCCGTCACTCACAACTGCAAAAGCGGAATCTGACGCAAGTCTTTTGAAAATTCCGAGATCCGAGATGAAATCACTTTTTGAAAAATATCCGGAAATTCGGGAATATCTGGATGAGGTCATTTTGGCAAATCTCCTGGAAAGATATCGGCAGAGTATCATACTGAAAATGAAGCTGGATTCGGTTAACAAGGATTTAAAAAAGGAGAGAAATGAGCTGAAGCAACTGTATGAAGATCTGAAAGATGCTCAAAATAAATTGATCTACCAGGAAAAGATGGCAACTCTCGGGCAGCTTGTTGCGGGTTTTGCACATGAAGTTAATAACCCGACGGCTGCACTGATCCGGTCTGTAGAATCACTGGAAAACCGGATAGAGAAATTCATTGAAAACTCAACTCTGGAATCTGAATTAAAAAAACTGTGTATCAGTTTTTACGAGGAAGGCAAAAAAACAGGATTCCCGGATACAAAAATGATCCGGGAAAAGATGAAAGAGATCAAACCTCAGTTCCCGTCAGAGTCGAGAGCTGCACTCCGGACTCTTGCCCAGGTTCCCGAATCACTTACAAAAAAATTGAAAAACTACTCTTCCGATGAAACGGATTATCTTACTATCTGTACAGAATATTTTGAAATCGGCCG
The DNA here is from genome assembly GCA_964517005.1 of uncultured Balneolaceae bacterium. GTDB lineage: Bacteria > Bacteroidota > Rhodothermia > Balneolales > Balneolaceae > CAYVBJ01. Next base: position 2,600 of record CAZFAJ010000169.1, read on the forward strand.
GCTGTTTCGAAATATCACATCTTCGGGAAATCGTATTGCCAATCTTGTCAAAAGCCTGAAGAGTTACAGTCGTAATGATGCGGAAGAGCAGACAGAATTTATCGATGTTCGGGAGGGAATCCACGATACTCTTCAGCTGACCAGCAACAGGATCAAATACTATGAGATTGACCTCAATCTGGAAGATGTTCCTGAAATAGAAGCCAATCCCGCTGCTCTGAACCAGGTATGGACCAATATTATTTTAAACGCAGCGGATGCAATGGGAAAATTCGGCAAACTTGAGATCAGCTGCCGTGTAGTGGACGCTTTTATTCAGGTCGACATCTGTGACAACGGGCCGGGCATTGAAGAGTCGATTCTTGATCAAATTTTTGAACCGAATATTACCACCAAGCATACAGGTGCAAAATTTGGCCTGGGACTGGGTCTGGCCATTTCCAAAAATATTGTTGAACAACACGACGGTACAATTACCGCCACAAACAGGGAAGAGGATGGTGTCTGTTTTTCAGTTCGTTTACCTGTGAACAATAATAACTCCGACAAGGGCTGACAACTTTAAGAATTATCCTGTATCTGGCCCCGATTAATTTAAACTGTACGTAGCTATTAGTTGCTATCTAAAGTGTCGTTAGACACGAATAACATCATAGCCCCCGGTTTCAACCGGAGGAAGAATAATGCACGCAGCCCTGGTTTGAGTGCCGTTAGGTACTATTATTCTCAGATCTCAGCAGTACCGGAAATGAATCGTCAAGGGTATTATTTTGTACAAATACAGATACTTTCCCGGTTTTGGAAAGCTGCTCAATTTTCCGGGCGTGCTCTTTCTCTTCACCTTCGTCGGTATATTTTAAACCAAGCATTACAATATCGGAATCAGAACTGTAATCTGTTAGAAAATCCGGGAAGCTGCGGCCCCGTTTAATGATAACCTCGGCATTTGCTTCAATCCTGGCCTCTTTAAGCGACTTTGTGATTGCATCCGTGATTGTTGCCTGCTGTCCGGGATGGTCAATTACCTCCCGGATGTTGATTCGTGCATTTTCCCATTCTGGATTGAGGGTAAGCATATAGGACAGGATCATCATCAGGTCCCCGTTGTTGTCAGCACCGCTCCACCACACGTCAATGTTTTTGTGACTCATATCCTTCCAGTTCTCATGATCATTAAATTTGGCTATCACTATATTTTTACCCATTTGAGAGAGTGACCGGATTATTCGGAGCTGATTGATATTGTCAGCCAGAGCTCTGGACCAGCCAAACATGATTGTATTGGTTTTTAAACCGGCGATTCCATGTCCTTTTGAGATGTTGAGAATTCCCTGATTCAGATTCTCTGCTTCGTTAACCTCACAAAACGTCTCCAGCCCAAAGCTGTTTACTTTCCGGATCATCTCATCCTTTATCTTCTTTCTCTCTTCCCTTGTTGTCCGCCCGGAACTAAAAACGAGCCTGGATATGGTTAGTATACCACGGTCTTGTCCAAATGCTGCCGCAAGTTTCACGAGTTCGATTCGCTCTTTAAT
>CAZFAJ010000170.1:0-4126 GCA_964517005.1 uncultured Balneolaceae bacterium
TGAGGATATTTTTTGTTCATGTGACATTATGCTGTCACAGCGGCCGCCTATCTTCGTGTTATGAACAATCAGATGACATCCTTTTTTCCCGCAAAGGCACTCCTTCCGGAACGGCTGGGAGCCGGGCCATTTGAGGATATCCCGACATTGCCGGGTATTTACCGTTTTTATGACGAATACGGCAGGCTACTCTATGTGGGAAAAGCGAAAAACCTGCGTTCGCGCCTGTTCTCTTATAAAAGGGCACGCGCGGGTATGGTTTCGCAGAAAGTGTCGCGGCTGATCGGAAAAATTACCTCCTTCGATTATGAGGTAACGGAGACCGAACGGGATGCGCTGCTTCTGGAAAATCGTCTGATCAGGAGTGAGCGTCCGCCGTTCAACCACGCCAACAAACATACGGAAGCGTACTATTATTCATATCTGAAGACAGACAAAAGAGGACTGGAGTTCCGCCTTTCAATGCGGATTCATGAAGAGACAGATGAGAATGATTGGTACGGGTGCTTTAAAGGGCACGGGCCGGTCAGGCTATCGCTTGGCTGCCTGCTCCGCCTGTTGTGGATGGCAGAATATGAAACAGCGGATCCGCTCTGCCTGCCGGTTCAACTTACGCGGCGGCTTACTCCTGTTTATTACGTTATGTTATGGTCAAATAGCTCTCCTTCTCAGCAGTGCGCCGTTCCGGAGATGCTTCAGCGGTATATGCTTGGGGAATCGTGCGAACTGATCGATTGGTTTGCTGTGCAGCTGGATTTTGGAAATCCCCGGAGAAGATCTCTGTTCGGGATTCGCCATTTTGAACATCACCTGGAGTGCCTGAAGTTTTTTTATGATCGTAAATTGCTGCAATATAAAAAAATAAGGGGTAGAAGCCGGCTGCTCGCACAGGATGAGATCGATGATGCCCTTGTACTTAATTTGTAACAAAAGTATAACGCAACGGTCTTTAATAGGGATATGGGAATGATTCACTGCGTCATGTATCCATAAATAAGGGATTTAATAAAGGACTCTCAGCAGGCCTCCAATATAAAAAACTATCTGTGTTATGACTGACTTTCAGAAGCTGCATGCTATCTTAAAGCTTATTTTATTGTTACTGTTACTCTCTTTGTATTCAACGTCTCTTTTTTCCCAGAATGCAAAAAAACCTTTCTCCCTCGATCTCGGACTCGGCAGCGGACTGATTGGAAATGAAAATGTACCTTCTACACTTTTACCTGAGCTGGAGCTTAGCTTTATTCCCGGACGATATGGAATAGGACTTAATACTGGTCTTTACTCTTATGAACCCTCTTTTAGGCCCGATCAATACCGTGCAGGATTTGAAGAATATACGTCGGTAAGCGGCAGCAGCGACCAGTGGAAATCGTTTTTTATTGGGCTGGGTCCACGGTTAGAATTCGGAAAAAACCTTCCCGTTCAGTTTAAAGCAGGGGTGGATCTCTCCATCACACGAAATTCTCCGCCTCAATCGGAAGTGGTCTTTAGTGATGAAACCGGAGTATTCAACGATATAGATCTAAAGCTTTCTGAATTTAATGCGGGCGATGATTTTAAGAGATGGTCATCAGCCATCAAACCTGAATTTCAGGTACAGTTTTCACCGGGGCGATCGCAGCGGTTTGGTTTTCATATTACCACCGGCGTGCAGCACCAGCTATCCGACAACTCATTTACTTATACCCAGAGAGATCTTAGTAACGTAAAGAATGTCGATAATTCTCGCGAGATGTTCTTTCAGTTTGAAACGGCACCGGTGGTTGAACGCATCGAACAACCGCCCAAAACCAACTTTTTTGTGAATGCCGGGGTAAAAATTAAATTTGGCGGAGGCAAAAATCCTCAGCCCTCGCAACCTGTCTTCACTGAAAATATGGATCCGCCGGGAGAGGATAAGGATCCGCCCGCGGGAGAAGAAGATCCGCCTGAAGATGGCGACAATGATGGCGATCAGGAAGAGGACGCCGGTGAGGAGGAGAATGAAGAAGAAGCTGAAGAGGAGGAAGAAGAGGAAGATCAGGAAGAACCCGATCAGCTTTTTGTGGGAGAAAACGGAGAGTTTGAGGTAGAAAACCTCAATATCACAGGAAACGGGCCTTTTTCAGGGACTGGTGAAGTATTCATAGACTGGCTGCAATCTTACGTATCTGTAGAGTTTACCAATATCACCGTTAACCCGGGGAATAACCATCTAACATCCGGGAAAGTCACCTCCGTTATCGATCCCAATGCGCCTGCATATCCAAAAGCGTGGGCCTCACCGCTTGCCACTAACTCTGTTGCCTACAACCATCCTGAGGTTGCAGCCGTGCATAATTTTATGCTTCAGCAGCCTTTTTATGAATATAACGGCACTCCCATCACACCAACGATTCTGGAGGCTCCGATAGGTGTGGAGCTGGATCCCGACAGCTGGGTTGCCATTATGGAGATTGTATTTGAGTCGGATAAATCTAAGTTTAACGCTTCCATAGCTTACGAAACACCGGCCGACTGGAACAATGCGGACCTGGTCGGTTTTGCTATAAAAGACCTGGAGTTTCATCCGATGGATATCAGTTTCCAGCAGGGACGGCTTGAGATTGTGGATGACCTGACGGTGGGCAACGCCAACAATGATATTAACTTTACATTTCTGAAACCCGACAATCCGGCTCCGGGCACCTTTATTGAGTGGGACGAAACCGGGTTTACACTTTTTGGAATAGAGATTCAGAGCGAATTTACTCGCGACTGGCTGCTTCCAGTCCCCGATAACGGCACCGATAAAGTAGCGGCAACCTTGAGCGGAACCGGCTATTCATGGAATAATCTCCTATTAACCGGTAACCTCGATAATGCAGAGTTTGTAAACGGTGCCGGGATGACGATTGAGGCGAACAACCTAAACTACGACATGTCTGACTCACTGAATCCGGCCGGCATTGAGTTTCCGTTGAACTACACGGGACAGGATACAACGGCTCTATGGCGCGGATTTCATGCTGAAAGTTTTACGATCGGTCTGCCTGAGTCGATTGAGACCAATGCCGGCGGCCCACCTGAAGTGGGCGTGCAGGATATGATCATTGATCATCAGGGTGTGACACTTATGGCGTTTGCCAACAACGTGTATCAATATCCCGATGCGAGCGTGGCCGATCTAAACGCAAGTGTGGATACGGTAAATGTCAAGATCGAGACCAATACGTTTACTGAAGCATACATCACCGGGCAAGTGGCGATACCGGCAACGCACCCCGATTCCTTGCAGAATCCGCTGAACTATACCGGGCTGTTTGTGACCGGTTTTAGCACCCCGAACGGCAGTACCTTTGAGCTAACCGTTGATCCCGACGGGCCAATCTATACCAATATGCTGAAAGGCACGCTCACTTTGGAGCCCACATCAAGTATTACGGCAGCTGTAGGCAATGGACAGAAATCGTTTGATATGACGCTGAACGGTGGGATAGACTGGGCAAATGTGGATTTAAGTCCGGTCACAAACGTAAATATGGGACTTGATTTTGCCGGGCTCGGGTTTGACTACGACAGTAATTCGGGGCTGAATTTCAATATGGGAGCGTGGAGCCTGGCCAGTCCGCAGAAGTTTATGCACAACTTTCCGGTTTCGATTCAAAATATTCAGTACGTGCCGCAGAGCCCGGGTTCTGGTCAGCTATTAAAGGGGAAGATTGGCTTCACCACAGTGTTTAACCTGGGGCAGAATCTTGGCGGACAAACCACCATGGGCGTGGGATTTGCCATCGATGATGATTCGCCCAATTTCAAGAAATTTGCGCCAAAATATGATGGTCTCACGCTCGACTCTCTGATGGTCAGCGCTAATTTAAAGGCGGTAAACATCGACGGGCTCCTCTACATTGATAACGATGACCCAATATATGGAAAACGGGTTGGAGGAAATGTACAGGCTGAGTTTACCGGGGTAAGCCTTAATATTGAGGCAGATGCACAGTTTGGAAACACATCCTACCAGAACGGCGGGCAGCTCTATCGCTACTGGCAGGTGGATGTTCAGGCTGATTTTCCCGATCCCGGCGTTCCATTCTTGACCGGAGTGGCGTTTCGCGGATTTGGCGGCGGAGCCTATAACAATATGGAGGTGGCTGTAAGC
>CAZFAJ010000171.1:0-3975 GCA_964517005.1 uncultured Balneolaceae bacterium
TTTAAAAAATAAAAATGAGAATTATTCTGTCAGTTTACCGATACGGATACCGGTTCGCTAAGTTCACTCTGGTTGCCATCTTTACGGAACGCACGAACCATATATTCATATCCGCCCGGCCGTAACCGGGCATCGGTAAACCTTGTGTTATCAGAACGCCCCACCTGCTTGTAGGTCCCATCACCCTTTCGCCGGTAGATTACAAAAAAGATTTCGTTGTTCATATCAGAATAACTCCAGCGTAAAATAGTCTGACGCTCCCGGCTCTGGGCTGAAACGTCTCCAACCGGAACAACACCCCTGCGGTTCACTGTCTCCACCCTTACGGGATGCGAATACCCGGAAAGCAGCCCGCTTTCATCTTCAGCTTCAAGGATGTAGTAATAGACAGTGCCCGGTTCCAGCCGCTGATCGGTATACCTGGCAATCTCCGTTTTCTTCTCGAAAACGTGAACAGTCTGCCACTCTTCGCGAGGATCAGATCGCCGGTAGAGCACAGCTGAACGAAAGTCGTTGACCGTAGGCAGAGCAATCTCAAAATTTACTTCTCTTGCACCAATTTCCACATTTTTAAAAACAGGACGCGGCGGCGGCACAATATCAGGCCGCTCCAGAGCGATGACTTCACTCGGCTCCGATTCATTAAAGTGCACATCATAGGCGCGGATTTGGTAGTAGACGTTCCGTGTGAGCGTATTCAGCATTACGGTATCACGTATGACTGTGCGCTGACCTTCAACAATAAGAGAATCACCAAACACCTCTTTTATGACAGAAAACTCATGCTCCGGATCATTTCCCATAAAAAGCTTATAACCATCCACAGCACCTTCAGTATCCGGGCTGATAATGATCTCCACCGAGCCGTCATCTCCAATGGTTGCCTGTCCAATTTCAGGTTTCTCAGGAGGATTAAAACGAATGTACGACACAGGAAGCACTGCAGAGTTACTCACATTGCCGGCTGTATCCACCGCCTGAATAGCGTAGTATGTATCAATATCGCGATTAAAATCCAGATCGATCCACTCGCGAAGTCCGGGAGCGGTCAGGTCGGGATGAAGCCGCACAAATTCTTCACGGCTTCCATCGCCACGAAGCACGGCAAACCCGGCAAGATCATCATCCACGGTTTCCGGCATCTGCCATGTTACGCGGACGGTATCCTCACTTTCATGTTTTGGCTGAAGCAACAGCGGTTCACGCGGTGGTGTCAGGTCCCGCGGAGTACCGGAAGCTTCTCCAAAGAAAACCCGTTCACCAAACACATTTTGCCCATAAAAACGATAGTGGTAAGTCCGGTAATTATTTAACTCTTTATCAGCAAATGTTGCCCGTTGCGGACCCTCATACTGATACCCTCTCAGATTCAGCTCAATAACCTCATTTAGCGGTTCAAACGGACCATTCTCACTGAATGCACGCTGCACATACATTCCGACTGAGTTTTCCGGCTGTTCCCAGATGAATGATAATTCCCCATCACCCTCATTGACTAATACAGGCACTTCATAGGCCACGGTTTGCTCAGCTGCAGTCACTTCCGTTACAACTGAGATGGCATTCAGTCCGCCGGGATTCGCCAGCCTGGCACGATACTCATAGGTCTGTCCCGGCATCACGTTTCCATCTGTTGCAGAAAGTCCCAGAACCCGGGCCGCAAGCGAGTCTTCGAACGAGCTCAGCATAAACGTCATCGTACGGAAATCTTCGGCACTTTTCCGATTGACCAGGTCTTCGATGCGGTTTTGAAAATCTATTGATCCGGACAGATGTTCGGTATCTGACGCTCTTAGTTCCGTTACAACTCTTAGCCGATCAGCTCGATTTCCCTCACCGACCGTGGTTTGTATGAGCTGCTCAGTTTGTGCTTCATCAAGCGGCTGAACAGTTTCTATTACCTGGAATGAGCCGGTTCCTGCAACGCGTCTCTCTACAACGAATCCCGTTTCCGTTCCTCTGCGCATCACCTCGTTGTTATCCGAAAACCATCGCATTTCGATGCCATTTCCATCTACGTAGCGGGCAAAAAGGTGAATTTCAGCCACATTTGTCTGTTGGGCTTCTGCACTATTCGGCAAAACCATCCATATGAGGATGGAAATGAATATCGATATTTTTTTATAATTCATAATTTTTTGATTCATGACATTCACTCCGGTTTAATACGTTGATAAATTTGAGCTGGAGGGTTGTAGTGGCCCCGGATCGCCAGTGTAGAAATTTTTGATCTCTGTTTGGGTAATTGGCGTACCGCTGTTATCTGTAGCGGTCACCCAGTTGCCGTTCACAGATTCCATGAGCACAGCATCAACCGTAAATCTGTACCAGGTATCCCCGTCCAGATTATTTTCCGGCGTTGGCGGCTCCGGTGGAAGGTTTCCATAGTTTGGAGGATTGTTATTTGAACCCGGACCACCAACTAATTGCGCCGGTGCCTGTTGATACGGTGGTATAGTTCCACCACCTGTCGATGGATTTGGGTTCCATGTTTGAGCTATTTGCTGCGCAGGAAGAGTGCCGGGGCCAGATCCAGAGTTGCCTCCCGTTTGCGGAGCGCCAAGACCCGGCGCTAATCCTACAGGCCCGGCATTCACAAGGGGCGGCGGCCCAGGAATGATATACTGATACTCCCCAAGATTGTTAACAGAATCGGTGAGAGGCTGTGCCTGATAGGTGCCATTTACTTCCTTTTCAAGCGTCACTGTTTTCTCCAGCTTAAAAGTTCTCATCTCAATGGTACCGTTAGCCTGAGTCTCCGGCACGCTGAACTGTTCATCAGGAACAAGTCCATATTTTACGCTCAGTGGTGATTCCAGAGGGAAATTGTAATAAGACTGCGGCACAACATAGTTCACCAGCCCGCCGTCAAAATCTGCGGCGGCATCACCGGGCGTTACGTATACGTTTGGCTGAACCGGGCCTCCGGAACAGTTTGTTCCATACTGGAACTGCTGATGAAAGCTAACATTAAATACATTTAGCACTTTTGCACTTCCGCTTACAGCCCCAGAGGCGTACACCGGCTTGGGAAACTTTCCGGTAATATATCCGCCCGCTTTAAGTGTGGCCAGGTTTTGAAATTTGTCGACCTTACCCTTATTGCGATGATAGCCCTGAGCATAAGCACTCACGGCTGCATAAAATCCAAATCCACCGCCGGCTCGCCATCCGTTAATTCCCCACTCGTTATATCCACTGCAGCTTGCATACTCAAGGAAGGAAAGGTGCAATTCTGCTCCGGCAGCCGCTTCATAACCCACCGACCAATCACGCCAAACGCCTGAATAAACCTGCTTGCTTCCCGAAGCTTCAAATTCAAATCCAAGACCCATCGCAAACCCTGCACCCAGCTCAGCCATGTTGTTATCAATCTGACCCTGCATGTGGGCGTTGTTCGGACTGTAGCCAAAATGCTGCGCATAGTTACTGGCAAACCGGTTAGTGAAGCCATTTGGATTTGGAATGGAGTTACCCAACATCAGGTACTCATAGAGGTTCGCACCAAGCACCTCTACATCATTTGTATTGGTTGGAACCCCGGCTTTAAAACTCCATTCGTTTGCCATTCCATCTATGTTGAAGGTGAGATTAAATGGCTCACCCGGAATCGTTTTTACCGGATCTGTATTGATATTTGCGTTTGCCGCAAGCGTAAAATTCTTGGTCGGGAAGACGTACTCAACCAGCAGATTTCCAAACACTTTACCTTTTCCGCTCCGGCGGTCAACAATCGTTGCGCCTGTACCGAAATCACCATTAAATCCAACGTAGCTCATACCTCCGCCGTTGGTACTGAATTCGCCCATTAGCGTTACATCGGCATTAAAACCTTGCTCTTCAGGCGTTGTGGCAATGGTAGCTCCCGCGTTAAATCCAAACATATTGTTTAGCGGCGTGAAGCTTCGCTCTCCAGTATTGCTTACAGCCACCTCCATATTGTTATAGGCTCCGCCGCCAAATCCGCGAAACGCC
>CAZFAJ010000172.1:0-3954 GCA_964517005.1 uncultured Balneolaceae bacterium
GTCTCTCAGTCTCTCAGCCTCCCCTTCACTCCGTCCCTATCAAGACAGCGAGATGTATTTTAAATCATCTACATCTTCCATCTCAAAAAATGGTTTCAGATCATCCCCGCTCAGATGTTTATCAACGACAATAGCCGTAATTGCCTTTGAGCCTTTTTTGTCCCGCCCAAGGCTCAGGGCACCGATGTTGATTTCTTTTGAAGCCAGTTTTCCGGCAACGGATGCAAGCATTCCGGGTTTATCAATATTTTTGTACATCAGGATATCCCCTTCGAGCTGAAGTTCAATTCCATAACCGTTAATTTCAACAATTCGGTAATCATTCTCCCCGAATACTGTTGCAGAAATCTCCCTGTATTCTGCATCATCATTTAATCTGATTGTGATTAAATCCTTATACATTTTATCGTCTGATGAAGTCGTTTCGCTGATAGCCAGGCCACGCTCCCCGGCATAATGCCTCGCATTTATCAGGTTTACGGTTTCGTCCACAAATTCCGCAAGCATTCCCTTCAGGATTCCATCGGTGAGAACTTCTGAATATTTGGCACAGATGCCTCTGTACTCAAATGAAAAATGTTTCGCGTTCTCGGGCTTAATTTGTCCTGCCAAATGCCCCATTTTTTCAGATAATTCCAGGTATGGATTCACCTCTTTATTCGTAAGAAGTGCAATAGATTTTCCATTAAGACTGCCTTTGTAACTCTCTTTCTCCAGGGCGTCAGCCATCTGTTCAGCAATGTGTACAGCCACTTTCTTTTGAGCTTCTTCGGTTGAAGCGCCAAGGTGAGGTGTGCAAATAACAGAAGGATGTTTAAGGGATTCATACAACTCTGCAGAGGGCGGCTCTTCACTGTAAACATCAACTGCAATCCCCGAAACGATACCCTCATCAATTAAGGCAGTCATATCAGACTCTTTGATAATTCCGCCACGGGCACAGTTAATAAGGCGAACTCCATTTTTAAGTTTATTTTTATTTTCAAGAGATATCAGCCCTTTTGTTTTGTCTGTCAGAGGTGTGTGAACCGTTAGAAAGTCGGAAGATTTCATTACTTCATCGAGACTCTTTAGTTCGACTCCTATTTCGGTAGAGTGTTCACGGGTAGCAAACGGATCATAAGCAATAATATCCATACCAAAGGCTTTCATCCGGGAAGCGACCTCTGACCCGATTTTACCGAGCCCGATGATTCCAAGCGTTTTGTGGTGCAGTTCGGTTCCAATAAACGTTTTACGATCCCATCCTCCACTTTTGATCCGTACAACAGCTGCGGGAATATTTCTCGCCATGGTGAGTATCATGCCACAGGTATGTTCAGCCGTGCTGATGGTATTGCCATCCGGTGTATTCATCACAAGTACACCTTTTGCCGTTGCCGCTTTGATATCAATATTGTCTACACCGACTCCCGCCCGGCCGATTACTTTAAGATTACCTGCATGTTTCAGAAGATCTTTATCTACGGTGGTTGAACTTCTTACAACAATACCATCGTAGTTCTCGATTTTTGCCCGAAGCTCTTCAGGGGTCAGTTTTCCTGATGTTTCGGTTTGTACTCCTCTTTGATTGAAAACTTCAGCACAAACCGGATCCACATTGTCGAGAAGTAAAACGTTGAATGACATTAGAATTTCATTTGGTTGAGTGTTCAATTGAAAATTCCTGAATAACAGACCGGGTTTCATTCATCCCAAGCCCCGTTTCTGCAGAACAGGGTATGACAGGAACATCAATATTCATTTCCATCAGAAGACTTTCAACAGCAGACTTTGATTTGGAGAGCTTATTTTTGGATAATTTATCCGCTTTGGAAAGAAGTACCACAAAAGGTATTTGATGACTTCCCATCCAGTAAAAAAATTCTTCATCCAGTGCTGTGGGATTGTGACGTGCATCAACCAGATGGAAAATCAGCCTGAGTGTATTTCTGTTTAATATGTACGTGTGAATATCGCGGCCCCATCTTTCGCGCTCGTTTTTGGGCACTTTTGCAAATCCAAAGCCCGGCAAATCAACAATGTATATCTGATTGTCGATCAGGTAATAATTTATTTGCTGGGTTTTACCCGGTGTGTTGCTGGTACGGGCCAGTTTATTTCTGTTTGTCAGTTTATTGATGATAGAAGATTTGCCCACATTCGACCTGCCGGCAAAACAGAATTCAGGATAATTTTCGGGTGGGCACTCTCCCAGGCTCGGGGCACCGGTTACAAATGTTGCATGATTGAAATTCATTATGCAATCTCATTCTCTTCTTTCTCTGCACCGAACTGAACCGGAACCGGATAGTTTCCGGTAAAACATGCTGTGCAATAGTCTCCGCCATAAGGATTACATGTGCGGACTGCTTCTACCAATCCTTCGGATGAAAGATAGCGAAGGCTGTCAACACCTATTTCATCAGCGATAGCACGTATATTTTTATCAAAACGATTGGCAATCAATTCTTCGGGATCAGGAAAGTCCATACCGTAAAAGCATGGATTGGTGATCGGTGGTGAGCTGACGAGAAAGTGAATTTCGGTAGGATTGGCATTCCGGATCATTTCCACCAAATAACGTGATGTTGTTCCCCTTACGATAGAATCATCTACGATTATGACACTGCGGCCCTCAATAACACCCTGAACGGTGTTGAATTTCGTGCGCACCTTCTGTTCCCGTGATTTTTGTCCGGGTGAAATAAAAGTACGCCCGACATAATGATTTCTGATTAAACCGATATCATATTTACAATCATAGCCCATTTTTTGGTTTTCGTGCGCGTAGCCCAGTGCAGCCGTATTGCTTGAATCGGGAACTGAAATAATAATTGGCCTGAATTCAGAATTCGGGTAGAGTATAACCTCCTCCAGGGGATGCTCTTTGGCCAGTTGTTTACCGAGGTTCCGCCGGATTTTATCAACGTTTTCCCCGAAAATTTTACTGTCGGGCCGTGAAAAATAGACATATTCAAAAATACACTGGCTGGTGCCCGTACCGTGTTTCTTTTCAAGAAAGAGCGATTTGGGTTTTTGTTCAGGACCTGAATTTTTGTCAATAACCAGCACTTCACCGGGAGCCACATCCCGGATGTATTCAGCCCCAATGATATCAAAAGCACATGTCTCACTGGCAACTGTGTAGGATCCGTCGATCATGCCAAGTGCGAGAGGCCTGAATCCGTTAGGATCCCGTACGGCAATCAGTTTATCATCAGTAAGGATCACCAGGCAGTATGCTCCCTCAATTTGATGCAGGGCATCCATGACCTGATCAATCTGATCGGTTTTAGAACTTTTGGAAATAAGATGCAGAATTAATTCTGTATCGGATGTGCTTTGGAACAATACACCCTCATCCCTGAACCTGTCTCTCAGTACGCGGGCATTGGACAAATTCCCATTATGACCGATTGCGATATTGCCGTTTTTGTAGTGCACCCGAAAAGGCTGGATATTGGCCGGATTTTTGGCGGCACCTGATGTGGAATAACGATTGTGGCCAATTGCATTCCTTCCCTGTAGTTCCTTTTTGAAAATCTTAGGGTCCTCGAAAACTGAGAGCACCAGGCCGAAGTCCTTGTGCATCGGCATAACAGGTTTCCCTTTTTTTTTATCAAAGCAGGAAGACACAATTCCCGCAGATTCCTGTCCTCGGTGTTGAAGAGAATGTAGTCCGTAATACGTTAAAAGAGCAGATTCTGGGTGGTCGAATACTCCAAAAATGCCGCAATAATCTTTGGGTTTATCAATCATTTCAAATATATGGGAGCTTTTAGCTTACAAAATCAAAGTTAACAATAAAGAATCCGAATCCATAGTGATTGTTCAATTTAAAAGCGCTTACGACAGGATATTCTCCATTTTTGATACAAACTAACCGATTATATTTGTATCATTTATCTTTTAAAGAGATACAATTAAAAGCGATAAATGCTGAAAAATTTTTTAATGTACCAAAAATTGAAC
>CAZFAJ010000173.1:0-3948 GCA_964517005.1 uncultured Balneolaceae bacterium
ACTCCTGCTACAATCAGGTCTCCTTCTTTCACAGCATTTTCAACCGCTTCCGGCAACGGGCCTGAATTACCAATACAAGTGGTACAACCGTAACCAACAAGGTTAAATCCAAGTTTGTCCATATAATTGGTTAGCCCCGCCTCTTTCAGGTATTCGGTCACTACGCGTGAACCAGGAGCCAGTGACGTTTTTACGTAGGGCGGCACTTTCAACCCTCGTTCAACCGCTTTCTTTGCAACAATTCCTGCACCCAGCATTACGCTTGGATTGGATGTATTTGTGCAGCTTGTGATAGCGGCAATCACCACATCACCATGCTTCATTTCAATATCCTGACCATTTTTGAAAATGCCTTTATTGGCCAGTTTTTCCTGTGTCAGGTTAAAGCCCATTGTGGGATCATCACTGGTAAGACTGTTTTCGAAAGTTGTCTTCATGTTATTCAGTGTGATACGGTCCTGAGGCCGTTTTGGTCCTGCAAGTGATGTTCTTACATCGCCAAGGTCCAGCTCAAGAGTTTCGGTAAATTCAGGATCGGGGGTTTCATCCGTTCGGAAAAGGCCCTGCTGTTTGGTGTAGTTTTCAACCAAATCTACCTGCTCCTGAGAACGTCCGGTTCGAAGCATGTAGCGTAGTGATTCCTTATCAATTGGAAAAAAGCCCATCGTTGCGCCGTATTCAGGAGACATATTTGCGATGGTTGCACGATCCGGCAGGCTCATGTTACTCAGTCCCGGCCCGAAAAACTCAACAAATTTACTGACCACACCATGGCGGCGAAGCATTTGGGTTACTGTAAGAGTAAGATCGGTTGCTGTGATTCCTTCATTTAATTTCCCGGTCAGTTTTACACCTACAACTTCCGGAACCAGCATATAGATCGGCTGGCCCAGCATAGCGGCTTCCGCTTCAATGCCGCCAACACCCCATCCGAGGATACCGAGTCCGTTGATCATTGTCGTGTGCGAATCAGTTCCGACCAGTGTATCCGGATAGGCTGTAATTGAGCCATCATCCTCTTCGCGGGTAAACACGCCTTTTGCCAGGTATTCAAGATTCACCTGGTGCACAATTCCTCGTCCGGGAGGCACTACCCGGAAATTATCAAAAGCGGATTTTCCCCATTTCAGAAATTCATAGCGTTCACGATTGCGCTCCATCTCTTTTTCCACATTGAACTCCAGTGCATAATCCTGACCGAACATATCCACCTGTACCGAGTGGTCGATCACAAGATCAACAGGAACCTGGGGATTTATGGACGTGGCTTTTCCGCCCATCCGGTCCATGGCTGCACGAAGAGCCGCAAGATCAACCACAGCGGGAACTCCTGTAAAATCCTGCAAGACTACTCGGGAAGGTTTAAAAGGGATTTCTCCTGACGGATTTTTGGCATCGTATTCGGCAAGCACTTTTACATCATCCTCTGTTACAACATAACCATCATATTCACGCAGTACAGCTTCAAGTAAAATTTTGATTGTAAACGGAAGACGGCTCACTTTATCATACCCGAGCTCTTCTAATTTCTTCAGGCTATGCAGATTAGCTTTTCCCTTACCGGTATCAAATTCTGTTTTTGTTTGCAGCAGTTCATTTTTTGTGGCCATTTTAATCTCTTTTTTATGACTTTACTTTCTGTTTTATAAGAGTATAAAATACAATGAATCATTGAGAATTTCTCATTGAATACAGTTTAAAACAAAGCATCTCTTGAATATTACTTTTTCGTGACAGTCTTAAGAAAGAACTTCCGATCACTGACGGTAGTTCAACTTAATCTTTAATCAAAATGACGGTCATCTTGTAGGAAAACCAGATTTAATTGCCGCGATACAATAGATGACCGTAGCCTGTCGGATTGAAGTTATAAATGAACTACCTGTAAACTTTTAGTCAACTATCAGTTATACATCTTGCAGTAACAAAACCGTAGCATCAGATTCATGTAATAAAACCATCAGATAAGTTCTGAAGAGTTCATATTTACTGCTACTGATTATGCATCAACAGAGGTAATACGTTCTGATTTAATTTACGGTACAAAAGATGATCCTTCCAATTGCAGAAAGAGAGATCTCATACATCATCTTTTAATTAATACAACATCACACGGCAATGCGTGGCGGAAGCTACGTATTGCCTTTTTTTTTGCATTAATCAGGCTGATTCACATCTATTGAGCAAGCCTGAGAACAGAAACACCCAGCCTCATCTGCGAGAATTCAGAGATCAGCTTTATTCATTTAACTACACGACTCTTTTTTATTATGTGGCATTAAGATTTATTTTTTAGTTAATTAATATCTAAATTATTTAATCACCTCCTATTAAAAAAGTAGAATGGTATTCATACTGATTTTTTTAACAGCGTCATTTCAGCAAACGGCAGAGAAAAAAGCCTACGGTGAAGTAGCCTATACGTTTCCGGATGGCTTCCACTCATCGGGCACAAAAATATCATTCAACTCCAAAAACGGAGACCTTTACATATTTCGCACCAATCAGAACAAACTCGTTCGTATCACTGAAGCCGGCACAATTGATACTCTTGCCACGCTCACGTTTGAAGATGATTTTGGAAAGAAAATGGAAACCAGTGTCAACGGTGACAAAATCCTCTTCTGGGACAGCGCTGTGGGCCGGGCATATAGTTTTGACCTTGAATCACTCCTCTTAGACCGGATTGACACCTCTTTTCACCATCAAAACATGTTTGGGCATGCAGCTGTTTTATCAGAACATGATCATATATACGCCATTGGCGGCTATGGCTTCTGGGAATTTAAAAACCTGCTGATCCGGTTTGAACCGGATACAGGACAGTGGGAAGAGGTTATTGTAAAAAACCGGGAAGCAGTTATCGAGAGTATGCGCGGCATGCTATTCAACACCCAATCAGATTTTTATTATTTGATTAGCCCTGCCGATAATGCGAATAGCAGCCCTTTGGCCTATCGGCTGAACCGGGAAAAAAAAGAGTGGCAGAAGAACGAAGTAATTACAGAGCTATTGAACGGGATATTTTTTGGTAATAGTGCAAAAAGTACCAAAGCGGGACAAACCTCCACCCATAAAGTAGATGCCGGTTCCGGTATATTCGGGTTCTTAAGCAATGAGGGCCAATCCGACTATATCAATTTAGTTGATTACACGAAAGAGAAACTGTACCGGATAAGAGTTTCCGCCCTCGGAATGGTTGACCCCCGGGCTCTTTTCTATTCGGAGCGGTTAAACCAGTGGATTGTAGCAGGCCATAATCCAGCCACTAACAGACGAAACACATTGCTTATTACAACTTTTGAGTTTGACCCGGCTCATCCATTTGTTCAGACCATCACTCCGCCGAAGTATTTCAATTCACTCTATCCTTATGCCGCATTTATAGTGTTGTTTTTTATTGGCTTTATTGGGTGGAAAGTGCTCAATAATAATAAAAAAGAGATGCAGGCATCAGAAGAAGAGAACTACCCGGTGAACATACATATTAGCAATGATAAACCGGTTATCATGATCAATGGAAATACATTTAACTCCGCCGGTGACAGACAACTTGAAAAACTATGGGAGATCATCATTGAGATGGTTCAGTCCGGCCAAAATGAAATATTGGCAAGTACCGTTGATCAGCAGCTCTATTCTAGCCAAACTCATCAATCATACATTTCAAGAAATCGCAAGAAACTGATTAAACTGATAAACGATGAATGCGGCAAACAATTAATAACGGAAGAGAAATCAAAAGTTGATAAGCGTTTCAAAGTACTAACTGTTGATCTTGGGAAGATCAAGGTAGTCAGATGAAGATGTATTTGATTTATGAGTTCCCGTCACTGCCTGCTCAAACGTGAACCGGATATCTATAGATTCGACACCTCAAGGCACAATTTTATTTTGAGGTGCTGACTGGGGATGTAATCAAGATGCGTGGCTTCTTTTGTTTACATT
>CAZFAJ010000174.1:0-3925 GCA_964517005.1 uncultured Balneolaceae bacterium
CACTGGTATTTAACACATATCGGAAACATGACGGGTGGATACATCGCTACATTCACCGCTTTTTTATCTACGATGGTCAGCCGGTTTGAACTCCCTTACCCGCTGTTCATATTCATCCTTCCATCCCTGATTGGAGTACCTGTTTTACTGTGGTGGCTCTATCAACAAGAACAAACCTTCAACAAACCAAGTATAAAATGAGACTCTGCAAAACACTTACTTTTAAAAACGTCCACCTGATTTCTTTGCTGGTCGTTACGATGATTTTCACCAATTCATGCAATTATGCAAAGAATGTGAAGCTGCTTACCGGTGGATCTCTTGACCGAACCGATTTTGTGGAAACCATCCCTTTCGAGTACAAGAAAGATCTCATTGTAATTGAAGCCCGGATCAATGACAGGGAAGAAAAGCGGCAGTTTATTTTTGATACAGGAGCTTTTGACAGCAAGATCGAGATAGGCCTGGCAGATGAAATAAATCTGCCGACCAAAGCCACAAAAACCAATTCTACGGCACAGGGAATCACACAGAAAATCGACATCACCCGTCTTGAAAAAGTAACGCTTGGCGAAACAGCATTTTCCAATATCAGCGCGGGCAAGCTTCAGTATGATTCCGGGTCGGCCAGCCGATGTATTGCTCCGCATGGAATTATCGGTGCAAACCTGATGAAACTTGCGAACTGGAAGATCGATTATCAAAATCAGGAAATACAGTTCTCAGACCGCACTTTCGCAATGCAGGGGCAGGAAATCTATACCCTACATTTTGATAAGCCCTTACTATCCGGTACGCCTGAGATTGACATAGAAGTAGCGGGCCGGACCGTCTCCGGAGTGCTTTTTGATGTAGGCTATAACGGCGGCCTGATTCTTCCATCCTGGCTTTCGGGCACCTTCTCCTCACAAGATGAAAAAACTTACTACGACCAATCGACCTCCGGCATTTTCGGGACCAATATTGATACGTTGATAACTAAAATATTGGACGTATCGCTTGCAGGGTTTGATATGAAAGTCCCCGTTGAATTTTCCTCGATTGGCAAAGCACTATTGGGAAATGATATCCTTAAGCATTTTACCGTAACTGTTGATTATAACGACAACAAAATTACACTCCGGCCTGAATCAGACGTTCAGGTTGATTCTCCCTACACATTTATTCCCGGGATACTCAATGATTCGCTGTGGGTAGTAAACCGAACAAACCCAAGCCTTCCCTTTTCACTGGGAGATACGCTTTCATCCATCAACAACAAAAAACCGGAAGACCTGTTCTCTTCCTTTTGCGATTACTTTTTGAACATCAACACCCTTGCAGATACCGACTCACTCCTGATCACAAGAGTAGACGGATCTTCAATCAACATTCTTTTCGGAAACTAAGCCTTATGAAGACAATTACACTACTCTTGCTTGCTTTTCTTTCACTTGACCTCCAGGCTCAACAGGTCAAAGAGTTCTTCTATTTAGAAGCAGAGGATTATGAATTTCCTGTTTTTGTACGTGGAAACCTGGATGGAAAGAAGTTGATCCTCTTTGTTCAGGGAGGGCCCGGAGAAACCGCGATCGATTTCGCAAGATCCGATTATCCCAAATGGAAAAATACGCTCGAACAAGATTGTGTAATTGCATATTACGATCAGCGTGGACTTAATCAACGAGTCAAAAAAATTGCCGCAAACAAAATCACCTACGATCAATACAGCAGGGACATAATTGCCTTGGGAAAGGCTCTTCAAAAGAAATACGAAGCTGATATCTACCTCATGGGACACAGTGCCGGCGGAAAGATGGTTTTGAATACTTTGCAGCATTACCCTAAAGTGAGTTCATTTATCGGCGGAGCCATTGTACTAAATACCCCAATCACCACCGATCATTCTCCCGAGCGATGGTCACATTACCGCCCGCTCTACCTTAAGAATCTCACGAAGAAAAAAATAGAGAGCGATTCAAATAGCGATTATTGGCAGGAAGCCTATGACTGGATCACGGAGATCGATTCTATCACCACTCCGGAACAAGCCCGCAGATGGAATGATTATGCCGATGCAGCTTTTGCCCCAACCGAGCGAAAGATCACGGCAGGGATGGTGTTTCGTGTGATCTTCTCTCGTCCTTACAATCCCATCAAATATCTGAATCGAAAAGATAATGAGCGAGTTGATGATCTGCTTTGGGAGGACGTAAAAAAACTAAGCACCTTCGAAGATCTTGACCTCATAAACGTCCCGGTGTTACTGCTGACAGGACGTTATGACGATGTGGGCTCACCCGAAGAAAACCAAAAAGCCGATGAACTAATACCCAACTCCTCACTCACAATATTACCTGAAGCCGGACATGAATCTTTTTTAGATCAACCCGAGCTATTACATGAAGCAGTACTTCAATTTGTCTCTGAGAAATGATTCTTTAAATCTTAATCAACACTAAACCCTTAATTATCAATGCAAAACTTTACGATTCTATTCATTGCGCTATTTATGCCATTCACATCCTTCGCTCAAGATCTATCTTCAAATATCAAGAAGGCGGAATTTTTAATACACCATCACCAGAGTCAGACTAATACTCCGGGTGTTCAGGTTGCCGTGCTGATGGATGGAGAACTGGTATGGTCCGAAGCGTTTGGGTATGCAGATATTGAAAATAAAAAGGTTCTGAAAACAACTACACCAATGCGGGTTGCCAGTGTGTCAAAACCCATGACGTCTATGGCGCTCGGGAAACTGGTTGAGGATGGAGTCATAGATCCGGATGAAGATATTCGCACCTACGTTCCGGAATTTCCAAACAAAGGAGCTACCATCACCGCCAGACAATTAGCGGCATCCACTTCCGGGATCCGTCATTATACAGTGGATGATCCTGCTTATAATCAAGTGCATTATCCTTCGGTTATAGATGCAATTGCTCCTTTTAAGAGTGACCCCTTGCTTTTTGAACCCGGAACCGATCATCGGTATTCCAGCTATGGATGGGTACTTCTAAGCGCAGCGATGGAGCAGGCAGCCGGCATTTCTTTTCAAGAGCTGATGCAGTCAACCTGGACCGATCTTGGCATGACTCATTCTTACTTTGATCATCCCAACTATCACCCCAATACCATCAGTTCACAATATATCACGAAGAAGCCGGGATTATTAAAGCGGTTATTTTCAAAAAATGAGGTTACACGTGAGATGGCCCCGGAAGAGGATCGGAGTTATATGTATGCTGGCGGAGGGTATCTGTCCACGGCAGAAGACCTTGTAAACATGGGGTGGAAATTGATCTCCGGAGAATATTTAAAGGCTACAACCGTGGATCTGCTTTTTGAGGATCAGAAATTGGAAAACGGAACACGTACGCATTACGGTTTGGGTTGGGAAGTTGGGCAGAGCAGAACTGGAACGCCCGTGGTTTTTCACTCCGGAAGTATGAGCAGCGCCCGAAGTCACCTGGTGATTTATCCCCAAAAAAACCTGGTGTTCGCCATCCTCATGAATACCGGCGATCACGTATTTTTTAATGACCGGGAGGCACAAACCATCGCAGAATTATTTCTGTCTGATGAAGAGCTCTTGCAAAAAGCGAAGCCTGTAACCGGGGAATGGAACATCTCAACGACCTCCCTCAGAAATAAAAAATCGAAGGGTAAAATGGTTCTTAATATGGACCAAAAAGAAACAATTTCAGGAACCATCACCTTTACACGCAGCCGGAAGAAAAAGACCTTTCCCATTGTTTTGGCCGGAATTCAGAGCAATGAATATCACCTGGTCGGTGTTTCTCCGATGTTTATAGATCTTTATGTCACCCTTCAAGGAAACAACTTTTCCGGCACGTGGCTCCATGACTTTAATGTGAAGGGAGTGCCAGAGTCCGATCCGTATTGGAAGCGGAGGGAGATACAGGGAAAAAAGTCAAATCATGAT
>CAZFAJ010000175.1:0-3840 GCA_964517005.1 uncultured Balneolaceae bacterium
CACCCAGGTATCTGAGAAGGTTCGGATTCACTCCGTCGGGGTCAACTGCCTGAATTTCAAGTTCAAATGGCTCATTGGCCGGTATTGTTATCGGTCTTTGAGGTGTAAAGCGGGGCGGCGCATTGAATGACTTGAGGTCAATCCAAAATGAAGTACTGTCTTTAAGGCCTTTTGAGGTTTGCGCAATAATGTTTACCCTGTGGCGGCCGGTTTGAGTCGCCATTGGCTGCCAGTAAAATGAATTTCCTTTAATCGAGGCATTTTTTATAGATGATTGATAATAAAATTCCAGATCATCAGCAGAGTGGCTTTCTTCAGTCTCAAGTGGAACTAACACAGCTTTTGGAAAGGGAATTGTGATATCAGAAACAGGTTTCATCGTGATACTATTCAGTTCATCATCTCTTTCAGTATCTTCTTCTGTTGAAAAGGTTTGTCTGACAGGAAAGACCTGGTTGTATTCTGAAATCCAGAGAGACCCGCCTGCTACGGTGAAGTAATTACCGGCTTGCTGATCATTCTTCCAGTTTTCAGGCTCTCCATTACTGTTTGCCAGCCATAAAAAGCCATTTTCGGTTCGGATAATAACTTTTTCATTCCAGATATCTATTTTTGAAACGGGATTGTTAACGGATGCGATAATATTGCTTCTCCCGTTTGAACCCACTGTAAAAACTCTTCCCTCTGTATCAGAAGCATAAATATTATCAGCAGCAAAAAAGAGGTTTGAAGCTGTTCTGTCAATTTGGACGGTTCGCTGGAATGCAGGCAGTGTATTGCTGCTTTCGTGACGAAAGATCTCAATGGTGTTTCGATCGGTTAACACATAGAGGTTATTACTTCTGTCAGCAGTTAAATCAATAACTTTTTTACCTGACAAAGCATCTGATTCTATAATTTCGGCCTCTGTATCAACTGCTTCGGGTGACTGAAGCCCGATTCTGGCGAGTTGCATGTTCTCTAAAACAATGTATAAGCTGTTAGCTATACGTTTTACATTCCGGGGTTGATCCGGCAGAACCGTTGCTGAATAGACTCCGAGAACAGAGGTTGGTTCAATAACAGTTAACCTGCGCCCTTCTCCGAAGAGATATGCAAAGCGGGTATCCGCCCTCAGTTCATTGCCCCGGCGCTGCATACCTGTGGATGAGTAGAGCCACTGGAGTGAATCCGCATGTGCACGAAATACAATTAAACCTTCGGAATCAGACAGTACGTATAAATGAATAGCAGAGCTCTCCAGTGTTTTAATGCCGGGTATTTCCATTAATTGTGAATAGTCCTGAACTATCACAGATTGCGCAGTCAATTCAACCGCAGAGTTTAAAAAAATAAAAATCAAAAAGAGTGAGATTGTGTGCTTCATCTTCAAAATCATAATTTATTCATAACCAGTGATGTTTTTTATACCAATAAATCGTTTTTTTTATGCCTTCTTCGAGAGAATATTCGGGATTATAACCAATTTCTTCAACTGCTTTTTGATTCGAGCAAGTCCATTCATGAATCATCTCATTCGCCTTTTCTTTATTAAATACAGGATACTTACCAAAAAAAGAAGCTGAAGTTTCAACAACAGCAGATAATTTTTTCACAAAGTTTGGTTTGATGCGAATTGGTAACGTTTTTTTCCCGAGGGCTTTACCCGCTGCCTGCCGTATTTGGTTCCAGTTATAAACTTCCGGGCCGGATACAAAATAGGTGTGAATGCCGGGAATTTCTATGGCAGCAGCTTTGGAAATCCCCTGAATTACATCTTCAACATAAACCATCGATATTTCGGGTGTTTGTCCATCTCCGATAATCGGGCAAACACCATAATTCATAATTTTAAAAAAAGAGTAGATCTGATCTTCACGTGGCCCGTAAACTGCGGGAGGACGCAGAATTGAAACTATCATATCACCCAGTTCTGCCTGGTGAATTATCTTCTCCATCTTTTTTTTGGATTTGCCATATCTGCTAACAGGGTTCATTGGTGCACTCTCAGTTAAGGGTGGACCATTAGCGGGTCCCGCTGCTGCAAGTGAAGATAGAATTATCACCTTTTTCACACCTGCTTTTTTTGCAACAAGTAAAATATTTTCCGTTGCTTCTACATTGGCACGATCGAATTCTTTTTGCGATTTTGCCATCACCAGCCCGGCCAGATGAAATACGACATCGACATTTTGCATCGCTGTATGAAGCAGGGAGATGCTGTACAGATCGCCGGAAATACGCTTATAATTTTTCCCTCTGAGCCATCTCTCATCATTTCTGACAAGGCATCTTATTTCGGAAAAATTTCCGCTTTCAAGCAAATAATCAACGAGATGACTTCCGATAAAACCGGTGCCGCCGGTAACAAAAGTGTTCATATATTTATTATATTGACAAGCTTATGATAACATGTACTGCAAACAAATCAAGATACGGGTTTGCGGTCTGCATTAAAAAATTATGAGTAAATTTCGAGTTGCAATTTTTACCGGCAATTATAATCATATCCGTGATGGCGTTTCGCTCACCTTGAATCGTTTGGTTGACTTTTTAAAGCAGAATGATGTTGGCGTAGTTGTATTCGGTCCTACAACTGAAAATCCTGAAGTAGATCATGCAGGGGAATTTGTACCGGTTCCTTCCAAACCTGCACCGGGCAGGCCTGAATACCGTATATCGACCGGTTTATCAGCAGAGGCTAAAAGCCGCCTGGAAGAGTTCGATCCTGATATTGTACACATTGCCACCCCCGATATATTGGGTTATCGTGCTTTAAAATGGGCGAAAAAAAATAAAAAAATAATTGTGGCATCTTATCACACCCATTTTCCGAGTTATTTGAAATACTATGGATTTCAATGGCTCGAGCCGGCCGGCTGGAAATATCTGCAGTGGTTCTACAATCACTGTTCTCAGATTTACGTACCAACACCTTCGATGGCGAAAGAACTAAAAGAAAATAAAATATCAAACGGTCTGATTATCTGGGCGAGAGGCGTAGATACAAATCTTTTTAATCCTGAAAGAAGATCAGAAGAGTGGAGAAGTAAATATGATATTTTACCGGATGATGTTGTGGTTACTTTTGTTTCGAGGCTTGTTTGGGAGAAGAATTTAAAAATGTTTGCAGATGTACTGCTGACCTTGCAAAAAGACCACGAAAACCTGAAAGCAGTTGTTGTAGGGAACGGGCCGGCAGGAGATGAATTTAAAACATTACTTCCTTCAGCAATTATGACCGGCTTTCTAAAAGGTGAGGAGCTGGCCAGGTCGTATGCAAGCAGTGATATTTTCTTTTTTCCGTCTGATACTGAAACATTTGGCAGTGTTACCCTGGAGGCAATGGCGAGCGGGTTGCCATGTGTTGTGGCAGATGCAGCAGGCAGTAAGTCACTTGTTGAAAATGCTGTAAACGGTTACAGGGCCGATGCAGAAGACTATGAGACGTTTTTAAACCGTACAGATGAACTGATCAAAAACCGGGATCTGCGAAAAGAGATGGGGGATAAATCTTTTGATAAAGCAAAAGAATACAGCTGGGAAAATATTAATGGGAAATTATTGTCTTGTTATAAAGATATTTTGTCAAGTAAAAAGAAGTTGTAAGCTTTATTTATTTGCTCAGGAAGGATGTCTGAGGTAAATTTTTTTACGAAATAAAAAGATGAAATTATCCGTCATAAAATATCTGTAAAGAATAAAAAGTATATCTGAGGGAATGCAGTTTTGAACAGCTGTGTTAAAGTCTGGAGTTAAAACTTCTAAAACAAAAAAGAATAATGGCAAATCAATAATTTGATAGAATTTTAATACTGCCTATATTCCAACGATAATGTAAATTATAAGCACCTCGCGATG
>CAZFAJ010000176.1:0-3814 GCA_964517005.1 uncultured Balneolaceae bacterium
CTCTTCAGCCGCCTCGATTTCAGCATCCAGCGGGTTTGTTCGAACATCATAGGTTGAGTTTCCGGAAAATGATTTCGACCAAAGAGGTTTTTCATCTTTTGCATACTGGAAAGTGGCCCGAACTGAAATCTGCACCTCATTCAAATTGGCCTGTTCATCACCACCAACACTGAAAGGGCGGTTTTGATATGACTGGATTGAGCCTTCTATAAAAGAGTCGGCACTCTCCTGGTCATTTGCAAGTGAAAGTCGGCTTTGATTTATAAACCTGTTGATCAGTGCCTGGTTCAGCCTGCTACTCAGATCGCTAATACCACTTTCCGTTCTGTCGGGGATAAATGGAATATAGAGTGTTCTCACATCCTGTGGTATCGAGGTACCTGTAAAACTGTAAGTCAGACAACCGGTGACAGAAAATATCAGCAGCAAGAGATAAATAAGAAGATGTTTATTGAAGATCATACTGATCCAGTTTTCTGTAAAGGGTTCGTTCGCTGACACCAAGAGCTTCAGACGCTTTACGCCTGTTACCCTCATATTTTACCAATGCTTTTTGAATAAGAAATTTTTCCGCCTCTTCAATAGATGGTATTTCATCATTACCGAAAATATCTTCTGTTTCATCTTTCGGTTCATTATCGTCAATATCATCTATCGAACTGACTCCCAGGCTTTCATCCATTCTTTTTTGCAAATGGCTGGAAATATCATTGGGATCAAACTCACGCGGGAGGCTGTCAGGCAGGGCTTTGACGTCTTTTGACGTGAATGTGCTGTAGAGAAAATTTGCCAGCATCTTCTTTACGTCCGAAATATCGGTTCTCAGTTCTACCAAAGCGCGGTATACCAGTTCGTTATCTTTGCTGCCGGCTGATGATCCCTTGGATTCCTCCTCTTTTTTGGGGGATGCGAGAACAGGAAGATTATCGGCCGATCCCTGGTGCTGACGTCCTTTCAGATACTTTTGAAGCCGTTCCTTATCAATAAATTGAGATTTTTCGAGCACGACAAGTTGTTCGGCAACATTTTTTAGCTCACGTATATTACCCGGCCAGCGATAGGAAACCAACAGGTCCCTTGCTTCGTCCGAAAATCCCTTAAAAACAGAATCATACCTGGAAGAAAATTCATTAACAAATTCTTTGAATATAGGTACTATATCTTCCGGCCTGTCTCTCAGTGGCGGTAATTTAATTTTAACGGTGTCAAGCCTGTAGTAAAGATCTTCGCGAAATGAGCCATCCTGAACAAGCTGCCACAGATCCTGATTTGTTGCCGCTACAACGCGGACATCACATGTTTTCAGCTTGCTGGAACCTACGCGGAAGTATTCACCGGATTCAAGAACCCGCAGCAGCTTTACCTGGACATTTTTAGGGGTATCTCCGATTTCATCAAGAAAAATTGTTCCCCCGTCTGCTTTTTCAAAGTAACCTTGCCTTGCTTCGTGAGCACCGGTATAAGCGCCCTTTTCGTGGCCAAACAATTCACTTTCGATAATACCTTCAGGTATGGCGCCACAGTTCACAATCACAAGGTTATTGTGTTTTCTTTTACTGAGAGAATGAATGGCCCGTGCTGTTAAATCTTTTCCCACACCGGTTTCGCCCTGCAATAATACAGTTATATCTGTTGCGGAAACCTGCATAATTTTATCAATAACCTGCCTGATTGCAGGTGATTTGCCTGTGATTCCGAAACGCTCCTGAAATGCTTGTCTATCCATATCTTATCTGACCAAAAAAAATCTTAACAAATTAAATTTAACAAAGTTCTGCATTATGGCATAATTGTCATTTTACTACAATGCTTCTGAATACCCGGTACGATCGGGTTCAGCTCTTCCTGCAAACGATTAAAAACCGGTGTAATTATTTCTTTACTTTTATTAGAATTCACCGTTGTTTTATGAGCTGAATAATATAACAAGTTTAGAATGAAATACGATCGAATAACCACTGAAATTGAGTCCGCCTTAAAAGATCATCTGTCTTTTATATACGATGCTGAAACAGCGGCACAGTTTATTAATAAAATAGAGACGCTGCTTTATAAACATGGTTTTAAGCCTGCTGATAAAAGATATAACCGGAATGTTTGGACGCATGAAGATTGCATTTTGATAACCTATGGAGATATGGTTCAGCCTGAGCCCGGTGAGCCGGTTTCAAAATTGGACAAGCTGCACTATTTCCTGAAAAAACATGTTTATGGCCTGATTACATCCGTGCATCTGCTGCCTTTTTTCCCCAGCACTTCAGATGATGGTTTTTCAGTGGTCGACTACAAACGCGTTGATGACAGATTGGGAGGCTGGGATGATATTGAAGCGATAAGCAAAGATTTCAGATTAATGGCAGATCTTGTCATCAATCATACTTCAAGACATTCGGATTGGTTTCAGGCATTTTTAGACAGGGAACCACCCTATGATGATTATTTTATTGAGGTTGAAGCAGGTTCTGATCTTCAGCATGTTACCAGGCCGCGGAGTTCTCCGCTACTGACTCCTGTCCACACAGCAAAAGGCGAAAAATTCGTATGGACAACCTTCAGTGATGATCAGATTGATCTGGACTTTTTAAATCCAAAGGTTTTGTATGAGTTTCTGGATATTTTTTTCTTCTATATCTCAAGAGGAATTAAAATAATTCGCCTGGATGCAGTGGCGTATATCTGGAAAGAGAAAAATACAACCTGCATACATCTGTCTGAAACTCATGAGATCGTGAAACTTTTCAGGACACTTGTTGATTTCTACGCTCCCGATGTAACCCTGATTACGGAAACCAACGTGCCCCATAAAGAGAATATCAGTTACTTTGGTGACGGTGACGAAGCTCATATGGTGTACCAGTTCAGCCTGCCGCCGCTGCTTCTGCATGCGATATTAAATGAAGATGCCAGTCATCTCACGAAATGGGCTACATCAATGAGTTCACTTCCTGAGAAATGCACCTTTTTTAATTTCACCTCTTCCCATGACGGAATCGGGGTACGGCCGCTGGAGGGATTGGTTCCGGATGAAGAATTCGAGGAATTGATTGAAGGTGTTAAAAAACGCGGAGGATTTGTCTCCTATAAACAGAATCCGGATGGAACAAACAGCCCCTACGAATTGAATATTACCTATTTTGATGCTTTTGCAAGTCTCGATGGTTCAAACAGTTTGCAGGAGCGGCGCTATATGTGCTCACAGATTATTGCAATGAGCCTTATGGGAGTACCGGGAATCTACTTTCATAACCTCACGGCAACCAGGAATAACCTGAAAGGCGTCTCCATAACCGGGCGGTACCGGTCAATCAATCGAAAAAAATGGATATATGAAGATTTGGTTGATGGGCTGAGTGATCCGGATACTACCACTCATATGATTTTTAACCGCTACCGGCAGATTATTAATTTGAGAAAAAAGCATCCCGCTTTTCATCCGATGGGATCACAAAAAATATATGATATCGGTTCAGATTTTTTCTGTTTGCTCCGGCAGGACCCTAAAGAGACAGAGAGGATACTGATTATTTGTAATATAACAAATAAGCCTTGTCAGTTGAATCTCAATCAGACGGATCTCCCGGTGAATCCGGATAAAAATTACAGTGATATCATAAGTGGACAGGAACGGATCACGAAGGGAAACGCCACACTCTTGCCATTTGATGTTTTATGGATTGTACTTGAGTAATTCTATCTGGGGGCTTTATTGCGGTTACCATAAACTTCAAATCATCGATGATTAAAGGTTTGAACAAGGTGCGTCAGTTCAACCCTTTTAGGGTTGTCATTGGTACATACATCTGTTTCACCGGGT
>CAZFAJ010000177.1:0-3657 GCA_964517005.1 uncultured Balneolaceae bacterium
GCCTGAATGACCTGCCAACAGATGTAAGAACAGCGATTCGTAATCACGGCGGCGGAAACCTGAATCACGCCATTTTCTGGAATACGATGGGTCCAAATGGAAGTCAGGTCACCGGCGCTTTTGAGGAGGCGATAAACCGGGATTTTGGCAACATGGAAAATCTAAAAGCTGAGCTGAAACTTGCAGCAGGAGTCTTTGGCAGCGGCTGGGCATGGCTTGTAACTGACAGTAACGGCCGTCTGAGTGTTGTACAAACGAACAATCAGGAGAATCCTTTAACCGATGGTCTTACCCCCATGACCGGTGTGGATGTTTGGGAGCATGCGTATTACCTCAACTATCAAAATTTACGGGGTGACTACGTAGATGCCTGGTTTGGGCTGGTACATTGGGAAAAGGTTTCCAAATTCTATGAAGATAGCCTGAAAGCATGATTAAAAGTGATTCCATCTTAGATTGGGTTATCATTGGAGGAGGTATTCACGGAACGTACATCTCCAATGCATTGATCAAAAAACGGATCACCGGCCGGGATGATCTGAGGGTGATCGATCCACATGATAAAGCGTTGTTTGCGTGGAAAAAAGTTACACGCAACGTTGGGATGGAGTATCTTCGTTCACCAAAAGTGCATCATTTAGATCTGGAACCTTTTTCTTTGAAGTATTATGCACAGTGCAGTGAATGTTCGGAAAAGCAGTTTATAGCTCCTAACGACAGACCCTCGCTAAATCTTTTCAACAGCCATGCCGAATCGGTTATTAAAAAGAATGACCTCCAAAAATTGAGAATACGGGATTGGGCTGTAACGATTGAGCCGGGAGCAACAAATCACAGAATTCATACAAGAGACGATTGCTTCAGGGCAAAAAACCTGATACTGGCAATTGGCAGCGGCAGTTCTGAATGGCCCCGATGGGCAACAATTGCCCTGAAGGAAGGTGCAATGATACGACATGTTTTCGATTCAAATTATGATACTCGTCAACTGCCTTACGAAGGTGAGATCATCGTAGTTGGTGGTGGAATGTCAGCCGTTCAAACTGCCCTTTCCCTCGCAACCGAAAAGAGAAGAGTCACACTTGTATCGCCACATTCGCTCAGGATTAATAACTACGACTCCGATCCGGGCTGGATGGGGCCGAAATACCTCAGAAAGTTCCGCGCGGTTCCATGCTTTAACAGGCGGCGCTATCTTATAGATCAGGCACGCAACCGGGGATCGGTTACCTCTGATCTGTACCATGCATTCAGAAATAGTGTTAAAAAAGGAAGATGTGTGCAGGTGGTTGACAGAATTGTTGGCTGCACGGTACTGACCGAAGGCCTGAATTTACTGCAGCTACAAAGTGGTGAAAAACTGGGTTGCACCGCTATTCTTTTAGCGACCGGTTACCAAAACAGACGGCCCGGAGGAGATTTGATCGGGAGGCTGATTGATCAATATAATCTAAAATGCGGTTCTTGCGGCTTTCCTGTTCCCACATCAAATCTGGAGTGGTTCGACCGGATTTATGTGAGCGGGCCACTTGCTGAACTGGAAGTGGGGCCCGCATCTGGTAATATCATCGGAGCGCGGATGGCTGCCGAAAAGATTCTTCGTAATAAAATTAACAATAAACAACCAAACATGTCCCTAATTATATGAAACAAGGAATACTAAAAATAGTAGCGGTTGCGATCATTTGTTGGATGAGTGAGACCGAAGTATTTGCACAGCAATATCAAACACACCAGCAGCAGATTGAAGCATTTCAGGAACTTTCAGATGGAAGCGACTTAGCAGAATTTGTACGATATGGAACTTCAGCCGGTGAACGTGAGCTTTATGCGCTGCAAATTGGCCGGGGCGACATGGAAAACAAACCCGGCTTGCTTGTTATCGGAGGAGTTGAAGTGGATGATCTGGCTTCAACGGAGGCGTCTCAGTCATTTGCAGAATTTTTAATAGCCCACGCTGATTCAGATTCAGTTGGCTTGCTCTTGGATCAGGCTTCTTTCTACATCATTCCAAGAGCATCGCCGGATCCATTGGAAGGTTACTTTGAACGTCCGAAAACCGTCCGCCAGGGCAATGACCAAAAACAGGACAATGACAGGGATGGGTTATATGATGAGGATGGTCCGGAGGATCTTAATGGTGACGGAATGATAACCATGATGAGAGTCAGGGAAGATGCGGGCACCTTTATATTGCATACGGATGAACCTTTAATTATGAAAAAAGCTGATAGATCTGCGGGTGAGATAGGGCGTTACTCTCTGCATGTTGAAGGCAAAGATAGCGATGGTGACGGGAGAATCAATGAAGATGCTCCGGGCGGAGTGAATCTGAACCGGAATATGACGTATGATTACAAGCCGTATACGACTGATGGAGGAATTCATCCTTTTTCCTCTCCGGAAGCAAAGGCATTGGGAGATTTTATATTTGAGAGAAGAAACATCATTGCAACATTCACTTTTGGTCCTAATGACAATATCCGGAATGAATGGAAAATCAAGTGGCCCGCAGAGAGAACCGCTCCAAATCAATTTCAGGCTGATTCCATTTCATATTCTGTTGCTGTGAAAGAGCTGGAACCTCTACTTACTTTCGAAGAAAGCGGAAAGAATCCCGGTGATGTGTCTCGCTGGGCATACTATCATGCCGGCACGTTTAGCTTCTCAGCACCCGCATGGGCGTACCCGAACGTTCCGGATTCGCTTACGAAGGATCTGGATTTTGAAGGAGAAAGCTTGCGTCAATATAAAGTCCTTCACTGGTTGCGGGAGAATTATCCTGAATGGATTATTGACTGGGAGTCCATAGAACATCCGGGATTTCCTGAAAAACAGGTTGAGATAGGTGGATTTGAGCCCTTTGTGATGAACACTCCACCGGTTTCTGAAATCGACGACATAAGGCAAAAAGCAACGGATCTTTTGTATAAAACAGCTACTCTTTTACCGAAGCTGGCGGTTGATCAGCCTGAGGTGGAGAGCATCGGTGGCGATGTCTTTAAAATATCTCTTACCCTGAGAAATGAGGGGATATTGAGCTCCTTTACAAATTCTGGTACTCGAGTTCTTGCAATGCCGTATGTAACGGCTCGTATAACCCTTTCAGAGGATCAGCAGATTCTTGACGGTCATCCGCTTAAGATACTGAGGGAACCGATACCCGGTGGTGGAAGTCATTCCATGGAGTTCACGGTTCTTGGAAAGGGCGAACTTTCCATGCGCGTTGGGGCTCCAACCATTGGTTTTTCAGAATTGACAATTAATGTGCGGTAAGGAGGATATCTCAATGCTTTTCAATCATAAACTTTTTATTCCCAATACAATGCTAAAATCTTTAGTTATTACTGTCCTTATTTTTAGTTTCAGTGCATTTCCTCTGTTTTCCCAAAACAGTGTCCCCCGATCAGCTTTAAAAGCACTGGGCGCACCGAACAACCCAGAAGTGGAGGTAGCCTGGAATCGGTTTTATGATACAGATTCCGTCTACGAAATTTTGAAACGGCTTAATGAAGCCTACCCGGACTTATCGTCAATTCAAAGCATAGGAAAATCCCATGAGGGGCGAGATATATGGGTACTTACGATCACCAATGAAGAAACCGGTGATCACTCTGATAAACCCGGCATGTATATCGCTGCCAGTATTCATGCCAA